>JBAQGA010000210.1:0-51204 GCA_049287565.1 Candidatus Aminicenantales bacterium | reverse complement strand
GAGGCTGCCTTCCTGTCCACGGGGGCAGGAAGGCAGCCTACTCAAGGGAATGGATGGATAGGTTAGCAGAGTGTATCTGAAACTCCTGGAATGGAGGAGGGGAAAAAAGGAGGCGCGTGCATGTCTGGAGTGTTCTGTCAACTTCTATCTTGGGCATCTCATTTATATATACGATCGAACGAGGGGAATAGTTGCAGCCGAGCGCTGACCTGGATTCAGTCTCGATCACGGGATCCGGAGACGGCATAAACAGCGGAAATGAAAGGATCTTGAAAATTCAGATAGACTTATTTCCGATTTTGATTTTTTTTGTCCCCTTACTAGCCTCCTTATTATTATACCACATTTCTTTTTTCTAATGCAAGCTTTTTTTTATTATTTCTAAAAAATGCTTTTTATGAGCCTCAAAGGACGCCATTTCCCCTGGAAAAGGCGCCTTTTTAACGGACTAGAGCTGGTAATGGGGATAAAAGCGCCCCTATTTCCGGCGTTTTTGACTCATTCATATCGTTTCTTATAAAATGAACCCGTAAAAAAGCCCGATATCATCCACCATTAGACGAGGAGGGCGGGAATGGAAAACAAGGATTTTCGCGAATTCGGACATCGAGTCGTAGATTGGGTGGCGGACTACCTCGAGGATGTCGAGAAATACCCGGTGCTCTCGGCGGTCAAGCCCGGCGAAATAAAAAGCCGTCTGCCGCTCAGCGCTCCCGCCCAGGGAGAGCCCATGGAGAAGATCCTTTCGGATTTCAAGGAAGTCATCCTTCCCGGCATCACCCACTGGCAGCACCCCGGCTGGTTCGCCTACTTCCCGGCCAACAACAGCCCCGCTTCGGTCTTGGCCGAGATCCTCACGGCCGGCCTCGGGGCGCAGTGCATGGTCTGGCAGACCTCGCCGGCCGCCGCCGAGCTCGAAGACCGGGTGCTCGACTGGCTCCGCCGGATGCTCGGGCTTCCCGAGAGATTCGCAGGAGTGATCCAGGACACAGCCTCAACGGCCGCCTTGTGCGCCCTTCTCTCGGCCAGAGAAAAAGCGACGGGCTTCGCCTCGAACGAAAAAGGCTTTGCACCCGGTCTGACCGTTTACGCCTCGGACCAGACGCACTCCAGCATCGAGAAGGGGGTGAAGATAGCCGGGTTCGGAAGGGACAACTTGCGGTTGATCCCGACCGATGACGTCTACGCCATGATCCCGGAGAAGCTCGAGGAGGCCATCGCGGAAGATAAAAAGAGGGGTCTGAAACCGGCCTGTGTCGTGGCCACCATCGGGACGACTTCCTCGACGGCCGTGGACCCATTGGCCGCGATCGGACGGATCTGCCGGCTCCATGACGTCTGGCTTCATGTCGACGCCGCCTTCGCCGGCTCGGCCTGCCTCCTGGCGGAGATGAGATGGATTCTGGAGGGCGCGGAGCTCATGGATTCTTTCGTCATGAATCCCCATAAATGGCTGTTCACCAACTTCGACTGCTCGGCCTACTTCGTTAAAGAACCGGGCCTGCTCGTCCGGACCTTCGAGATCCATCCGGAGTACCTTAAGACGGGCGTTGACGCCCACGTCAGGAACTATCGCGACTGGGGGATCCAGTTGGGCCGGAGGTTCCGGGCGCTCAAACTCTGGTTCGTCATCCGGTCCTATGGCGTGGAGGGGTTGCAGGCTCTCATCCGCGAACACATCCGCCTGGCTCAGCTCTTCAGAAGCTGGGTGGAAGAACACGAGATGTTCGAACTCATGGCTCCGACACCGTTCAGCTTGGTGTGTTTCCGGTTCAACGACGGAAAGGAAGACGCCGTCTTGAATAGCTTCAATAAAAAATTGTTGGACAGGGTCAATAGCACAGGGAAAGTCTTCCTGACTCACACGACCCTGCGCGAACGCTATGTCCTGCGGATGGCCATCGGCCAGCGGACGACCCGGGAACGACATGTCCGGGAGGCCTGGGAGCTCGTCGTCCGGAGTGCCGAGGGGCTATTGAAAGAATAGCCTTTAACTTTTAGGTTTGTATAAGCCTTTAGGCTTGGCGTCCAGCAGGCCAGCCTTGACCAAGTCTTTGTCCGCCCGGTTGAGCCGGCGGATCATGGCCGGCGTCAGCACCGGGAAATGCTTCATTTCATCGAGCTTGTCGCCGATATATTCCAGGTCCTCGTCGGTCGTCATCCATTGGCGCTTGTCGAATTGGCTGAGGTCGAGGGGAAGAGAATAGCTGCGCATCGTCTTTTGACCGATCGGGTTGAAATAGACGTCGAAAAAAGAGATGACGAGCTCGCGAATGCTCCGGTAGACCGGCTCCCGGAAACGGAGGACGGTGTAGTTCGATTTGGCAACGCACCCCCAGTGTCTCCGCTCCTTGAAGACGGCCAGGACATGGTCGTCGTCGTTCCAGGAGCGGATGTCGACGAGAAGAGGCCGGTGGCCGAGCTGGCGCAAGGCGGCGGCGGCGAACAGGGCGCCCTCGAAACAATGGGCCTTTCCCTCCTTGATCACCCAGCGGGGAGAACGGGCCCCGTAATCGGGATCATAGGTGAGCGAATTGAGATAGTGCTGGATCTTGATGGGTGATGAGAGCTCGCGAAAGAGAGCGATTTCCGATGGCGTCCATCCGGATGTTCCTGAGGGGAAGCGATGCCCTCGAGAATACACTTCGCCTTATCTCCTTGGGGATGACTATCTGTTCAAAACCGACCGCTGCATCCAGCCCCGTTTGACTCCGCGCTTGCTGTCCCGGGAGGTGTAGGGTTTGATGTCCAGGACCGGAGTGCCCTCGAGCATGTCGATCCCGGAGACCTTGAGGACGTTTCTCCGCCTTCCCAGGAGCCGGACGATCGTCATCCCGATCGGGTTAGGCCGATGCGGGGACCGTGTGGAAAAGACCCCTCGCCGGCGGCTCTCTAAAGGTGGCTTGACGAGGAGATGGCCGGGTCCTGACTTGTGAAAGGCAAAAATGACGATCAAGTGGGAGACGCCGTCGATGTCCTTCAACCCGGCGGCGAAGGCCGGGGCGATCTCCAGCGTCCCCTCGATGTCGACGAAGCCGTCCGGCCGGGCGTTCCGGCGCGGGTCAATGTCCTCTCGTGTTTTGAACGGAGAATGGACGGTGCCGATGGGCCGGAATCGGATCAGCCGGTGATTGAGGTCAGCCACTTTTCATAGGCCTTGATTTTGCCCCGGACCACATCCATGTAGGTATTCCTGAGCTTGGTCGTGATCGGCCCCGGTGTTCCGGAGCCGACCGTGTATTTGGTGGTTTGGGCTTCGGGGTCTGAGCCGTCGGTGATATGGGTGATGGCCACCAGCTCGACGGCCGTGCCCGAGAAAAAGGCCTCGTCGGCTGTCAGGAACTCTTCTTTCTCGATCGGCCCGATCTTGGTCTTGATGCCCAGGTCGCGGGCGATCTCCAGAAGGCTGGTGCGGGTGATGCCCTCGAGGATCGATTCACTCACGTCGTTGGTCTTCAGGACGCCGTCCTTGAAGATGAAGATATTCTCTCCCGGTCCTTCCGCCACCCGGCCCTCGATATTCAGGAAGACGGCTTCGTCACAGCCCTGCCCTCTGGCCTCCAGTCCGACGATGGTCGACTGGATGTAGAATCCGCCCAGCTTGGCGCGCATGTCCAGCTGGCTGAAGTGGACGCGTTTCCAGGGGACGATGTAGATACTGACTCCGTTGGCCGATTTCTCGCCGAGATAGGCGCCCCATTCCCATGTCGCGACGATCATCTCGACAGGACAGTACTTGGGGACGAGACCAAGGTTGCCGTAGGAGAAGAAAAGCAGGGGGCGGATATAGGCCGACTCGAGCTTGTTCTCCCGGACGATGAGTTTGATGATCTCGATGATCTTCTCTTTGGAATAGGGGACCGGCATCCTGGCGACCGAGGCGGAATGGAGGAACCGGTCGACGTGCTCGATCAGCCGGAAGATGGCCGGTCCATTGGCCGTCGGGTAGGCCCGGATGCCCTCGAAGACGGAGCTCCCGTAATGAAGGGCGTGGCTCATCGGATGGACGTGGGCGTCGGTCCAGCCGTACATCTTGCCCTCGTGCCAGTATTTGAGGGCTTTGGGGAAGTGGGTGTTATCGTACATGATTATTCCTCCGGTTAGGGTATGGATATGGTGGCAATGATAGGATCGACCACGGAGATCGGCTCAGTGAGTCGGCGGCAAGAATCGCTCGTAATTTTGAAGGCGGGCCTCTTATTTAGACATTAAGTTATCACACTTTATCCGGGATTGTAAACTCCCAGGAGCACCAGGCGTCTGGAGTTTTCGGATCGGGAGGACAAAAGAGGCAGCGCGTCTCGATCCGCGGGTCGATCGTCCGGGCGAACCCGCCGTATTCCACGATTCCGATCGGTTTGCAGGGGAATGAAGCCAGGCCCTGGCGTTCGCGGGCTTCCTGGACGCGGCAGCTACGCATCCGGAAGAGGCAGCGGCTGGCGCTGACTTCGCTCGTTTCCTGGATGTTGATGCGCGCATAAAGGCGGAGCTTCAAGGCCTGGAGGAGGGCCGGGATGCCGCCGCCTTCGGGGAGCCCGAGCCGCTTCATGATCCTTTTGGCCTCGAGGACGGTGAATTTCTCCCAGGCCTTCTTATCAAGCTCCATGGCCGCCTCCAGGCCGAACGTGTCCTCCACAGCCCGGAACCAGAGGCCGTCGTGGGCCAGCCAGTTGACGGCCGCGTCGCGCAGGATCTCGATGAGCTCCTCCTTGGAGAAGTCGTTGATCTCTTTGATTTCCGGTGTCATGATTCCCTCCGGGTGTTTTCCGGCGCAAAATAGACGGAACCCTGATGTCGCTGCCGGCGGATCTTCTTTGAGCACAGCAGGGTTTCGAGATGCGTCCGGACATCTCTTTCGTTCCGGCCCAGCGAGGCGGTGATGTCGGGGAGCGTGACCGGCCTCCTCTCTACCATGGCGAGGATGGCTTCACTGAGATTCCGGCCGGCCGGAGGTCGGGTCCGTCTTCGGAAATCGGCCACCACTTCCGCTCTTTCGCCGAGTTCTTTCTTGATTATTTCCAACGCCCGATGGCTCAGCGGCTGGGCCCATTTTTCCGCCGGCGGCCGGACGACCGTGTTCAGCTGGACCCTATCCGGCTTGATCCTGGCAACGGCCTTCTTCAGGGCTCGGATATCGGCCGCCGAGTCGTTGATCCCCTTGACCAGCATGACTTCCAGCCAGATGCGGCCTTTGAATTCCCGGCGCAAGGCTTCCAAGGCCCGGATGACCCTCTCGATCTTCACGGAAGGAAGAGGCCTGTTGACGCGCCGGAAAGAGGCGGCTCTGGCAGCGTCGAGGGATGGGATAACGATATCGGCCGCGACGAGCGCCTTGCGGACCGACGGCCGGGTGAGAAGAGAGCTGTTCGTCAGGACGACGACCGGGATATCCGTCATCGTCTTGATCTTCCGGATGAGCTTCCCGATGGTGCTGTTCAGCGTCGGCTCTCCCGACCCGGAGAAAGTGATATGGTCGATCTGCGGGTTTCGGTCGAGGGCCCTCCGGACCTGGGCGAGGATCTCGGGCTCGGGGAAAAAGCGGTCGCGGCGGCCGGATTGACGGACGGTCTTGCCCAGCTGACAGTAAACGCAGTTGAAGGTGCAGGTCTTAAAAGGCACAATATCCACGCCGAGAGAGAGGCCCAGCCGTCTCGAGGGGACCGGGCCGTAGACGTGCGAGGGCTTCTGCGGATGCTTCAACATTTATCTTTATACAGCGAGATGAACCTCCGCAGCGACCGGTCGTAGGTCCGCTCGACGGAGGCGGGGAAAAGACAGGCGGGGAGCTCTTGCAGGCTCCAATGGTAGGCCAGGCATTCGCAGCAGACGCCCTTGCGGCTGCACGGTTCGTAGGTACAGTTGCAGCGGGCGAGGTTTTTGCCCTGGCGGCACTCGTCCATCGGTGTCTCCTTTGGCCTGGATAAGGTGATTTGAGGATAAAGGATAGACGAGCTCCAGCCAAATTACAAGAGGTTTGGGTTTGTCTTGAGGCAGGGGATGGTATATACTTCTTGGGAAATGGCGAAGGCCAGGATGAGAAAAGATCGCCTCAAAGGTTACGGAGAAAAAGAGGCCAAGGCCGGACTGAAGGCCAGGCTGCCGCGCCTGGAGACGTTCCCCAACCAGTTCGCCGACTACGAGATCAAGATCGAAATCCCGGAGTTCACTTCCGTCTGCCCCAAGACGGGCCTGCCCGATTTCGGGGTGATCACCATCCGTTACACGCCGGGGGATTCCTGTCTGGAGCTCAAGTCTTTGAAAGAGTATATCATCGCCTACCGGAACCTGGGCATTTTTTACGAGAACGCCGTCAACCGTATCCTGGAGGATATCATCGGGGCCTGCCGTCCTGTCAAAGCCGTGGTCACGGGGGAGTTCAACCCAAGAGGAGGAATCAAGTCCCTTGTCGAAGTCCGCTATCCCCGCTCCGCTCAACCCGCAGAATAACGAGAACTCCTCCCGTCTCGGCGCCAGCGACCTCTTCATGCTGCTGGCCGTCGTGCTCTGGGCGGCCAATTTCTCGGTCGTTAAGATCGCCCTGCGCGAGTTCACTCCGGGAAGCTTCAACGGTCCACGTCTGACCATCGCCTCGCTCTTGCTCCTCGTCTACCTGCGGCGAAAGGAGGGGAGGCTTAGCCTTGCCAAATCCGACCTGTGGAAGGTCGTCGTCCTCGGGATCGTCGGCAACACCTTTTATCAGTTCCTCTTTATAAACGGCATCCACCGGACTAGCGCCTCGACGACATCCCTGGTCATGACTATGACCCCCATCTTCATCGCTCTGCTCAGCGCTTTTTTCATCCGGGAGCGGATCCACTGGGTCGGCTGGGCCGGGATTCTGATGTCGTTCTTCGGGCTTTCCCTCGTTCTCTTTGGCGATTTGCCCAAGTTCTCTTTGGGAGATGAAGGCCTCAAGGGGAACCTGATGATCCTCGCCGGGAACCTCTTCTGGGCTGTTTACACGGTTTTTTCCAAGCCTCTCTTGAACAGGATGTCTCCCCTCCGGCTGACCACGGTGACATTGTCCATCGGTACGCTCTTCTATCTTCCGATGACAATCAAGGATGTCGCTTCTCTGTCCTGGGGCTCTCTTTCGACACAAAGCTGGGCGGCTCTTCTCTTTTCGGCCGTCTTCGCCATCGCCGTGAGCTATGTCATCTGGTATTCATCGGTGAAACGAGTGGGCAATACCAAGACGGGCATCTACGGCAACATCACGCCCGTTTTCACGATCTTTTTCGCCTATCTCTTCCTCGGCGAAAGCATCGGTCTCGTCCAGGTCATCGGGACCCTGATTATTGTCCTGGGATTCTCCCTCACCCGCTTCGGCGACCGCTGGTTCGGGAAGAGAGAGAGGGAATTCGCGGTCTCTCGTCCGGAACCTCGAAGGACGTGATCAGTTCTTCGACTTTCGCCGCCGCCAGGAGACCGAGCCGCCGGCAGACCTTGGAGCTCGTCCCTTCCTTCCGGATGTCCGCGCACCGTATAGGCGCTTGGATTGTCCACCAGGACCAGTAGGCGTCGACTCTTTGCTTGCTCCATTCCTTAGCTTCCGGCCTCTCCAATTTCAGCCGGCCTGCCGCTAGGCCCAGGTCCATGATGCCCGCCGTCAAGAACCCGCATGTCTCCTTGTGTTGCATCCCGCCTCCGAAACCAGCGGCCACCCAGACGAGCTCTTCGAACAGGGGGAGATGGCGAAGACCGACCATCAGCAGCGATTCCGCGCAGCTGTACCCTTTGCCAAAATAGTCTTCGAGCTCCCCGGCCATGCTTGATTTTTTCACGGCCTCGAGCTCGGAGGCGCTGAGCTCATCCGGGAGGCTCGGTACCGTTTGAAGAGGAGAGGCCCAAAGCGGGGAGAAACCCGTGAGGCAGCATCCCGTGACCAAGAGTGAGGCCGACGATAAAAATTCCCTTCGGTGCAGGACCTGGAGGGGCTCTTCTTTCATCTGTCTTCCTTTCGTCTCATTGAGGTGCTTTTCGAACCTGACCGCGTTTTTCTCCGGCCGGTTCGACAATTCCCAAGATACCGTGGATCTTCTTCGAGTTCAAGCGCCGCCCCGGCCATCGCCGCCCGGCGCCCTCAGATGGCCAGCAGGGCGAGAAAGGCGAGGACGATGAAGACGGCCAGGATAAGGAGGAGGAGCAGCCGGGTGGGCGCGGGCCCGGCGCCCGGGGTGATAGAATGTTCCGCCGCTTCCACCGGCCTCAGGGACACGACCGCACGGGCCCGGGCGGCCAGTTTTCCAAGGGCGGCGGCCGGGTTTCGGATGAACCGGACGGCCCGCTCGACGATCCATTCGGCCGCGCGGTCGGTCGCATCGAAGAATCGGCCGTTAAGGGAGACGACGAGCCGGGCCGCCGCCGCGCCCGGCCTTCTGTAGAACCAGTCCGTGTCGAGAAGGACGCCCGCCTTCGGATGGAGGAAATTCCTCAAGAGCCAGAAGGCGGCGAAGGAAAAAACGAGGATCTCGAGGACCTCGATGATGTGGGCTGCCGTATAGGCCTCGAAGGCCGCGGGATGGGGCAGGAACCGGTCGAGAAGCGGGGGGGCGATGCCGTGGGCGATGCAGAGCGCGGCCGTCGCGGCCATGGCGAGCGTCATGTTCCACGGTACGGGCAACGGCGGCACGGCGGGTGTCTTTTCGCCGCCGAACCAGGCGAAATAGGGCAGTTTCAGTCCGACGCTGAGGAACGTTCCCACGGAGGCGAGCAGGAGAAGGAGCACGGCCCAGTCGTGGTGGGCCTGCCCGACCGCGGCAACGACCATGGACTTGGAAATGAATCCGTTGAAAAGGGGAGCTCCCGATATGGACAGACCGCCGATAATGTAAAGGCCCACCGTCCAGGGCATGGCTCGCGCCAGGCCGCCCAGTTCGGTCAGTTTATTCTTTCCGGTCACCTGGATGACGGCGCCCGCGCCCATGAACAGGAGCGTTTTGTAAAGGATATTGTTGTAGGCATGGGCCGCCGCCGCGTTGACGGCCAGCGCCGTGCCGATCCCAGCCCCGGCCAGCATGTAGCCGACCTGGCTAATGATATGGTAGGAGAGGATGCTTCGGATGTCGTTGGCCAGCAGGGCGTAGACGACTCCGTAGATCGCCATGAGGACGCCGAGGCCGAGCAGGATTTCCCAGCCGGGGAAAAGGCGCAGTATGGCATAGACGGCGACCTTGGTCGTGAAGGCGCTCAGGAAAACGGATCCCGTGACCGTCGACCGCGGGTAGGCGTCGGGCAGCCAGGCGTGAAGCGGCGGCACCGCAGCGTTGATGGAGACGCCGCAGAGAATGAGCCAGGCCGCGGCCGAGGCGCCACCCGGAGCGAACGCCGTCACGACCGTGCCGCCGGTTCCGGCGGCATGCATCAGGATCCCGGCGAAGAGGAGGGCGCCGCCGAAGAGGTGGACCATGAGATACCGCCAGCCCGCCCTTGTCGACTCCGGGGTTTTGGCGGCCCAGACAAGTACGGCCGAGGAAACCGCCATGATCTCCCAGAAAACGAGGAGCGTGTAGAAGTCGCCGGCAAAGATGACGCCGAGCGATCCGCCGACATAAAATAGCGCCGCCGCCGGCTGCATCGATTCGCGCACATGAAACGCATAGACGCCGCCCGCCAGGGCGATGAAAGCGAAGACGACGCCGAAGATACGGCTCAGCGCGTCCACCCGGAAGAGGACGAGTTCGAGCCCGGCGAGGCGGAGCACGCCGTGCGTCCCCTCGGGCGCAGTCCAGGTGCAAACCAGGGCGAGGGCCGTCGCGGCGAGAAACACCCACGGCCTGGCCCGGCGCGGCAGGAGAGGCAGGACCATCGCCCCGGCCAGGAGCGGCAGGGCGGGCGGCAGGACCTCACTCCCCATCATAATAGCCCTCTTTTCTCTGGATAACGCGTTTGGCCAGGGACTTGGCCCCATAGGACAGAAGGATCCCTCCGGCGAAACCGAGCAACGCGTAGAAAAGCGGGACGGCGTCCCACCAGTGCCGGTGGTGCCCCCCGTGGAGGAAGATCCGCTCGGCGGCGACACAGACGATGATGGCCGCGGCCGCGGCCACGATTCCGCTGCGCTTCGCCTTGGACATCATTGTCCGGCGCCTCCCAGAATTCCGGCCGCGACCGCGCGCGCCAGGTCGAAGAACCGGAAGAAGAGGTTAGGAACGAGCCCGAAGAGCAGGGACATGACGGCGGCCAGGACAAGGGGCGCCACCATGAACGGCGAGGCCTCACCCTTTCCGTTGAGGCCCTTGGCCGGCCGCAGGAAGGCCCGGCTGGCGATGGGGAGGAGATAGCCGGCGTTCAGCAGTCCGCTCAACGCCAGGACGGCCACCGGCAGGACGTTTCCCGCCTCGATCGCCCCCCAGCCCAGCCACCATTTGCTGACGAAACCGTTGAGAGGCGGCACGCCGGCCAGGCCGATCGCGGCCGCCGTGAAGGCGCCCATCGTCCAGGGCATGACCCGGCCGATACCGTCGAGCTCGGAGATGTTCTCCCGATGAAGGTTGACGTAAATCGCGCCCGCGCAAAAAAACAGGGTGATCTTCAGCGTCGCGTGAAAAGCGAGATGGAGAACGCTTCCGGTCAACGCTCCGGTCGAGAGAAGGGTCGCGCCGAGGACGATATAGGACAGGTGGCCGACCGTGCTGTAGGCCAGCCTCAGCTTCAAGTTGTCCTGCCGGAAGGCGAGCAGGGAGGCGGCGATAATGGTCACGACGGCGAAGACGGCGAGGGCATTGTCGAGCCCGAGGTCCCTCATGAGCGCCGGGCCGAAGACGAATCCGACCACACGGACGACTCCGAAGACGCCCGACTTGACCACGGCCACGGCGTGGAGGAGGGCGCTGACCGGAGTCGGCGCGGCCATGGCCGTCGGCAGCCAGCCGTGGAGCGGCATGATGGCCGCCTTGACGCCCACCCCGGCCATGAAAATAAAAAAGAGCGGGCGCAGGGTTCCGGCGGGGACAGCGGCGAGCGCCGGTATTCCGCCGGGCCGGAAATCGAGAGTCCCGGTTGTCTGGAAAGTCACCACCGCCGCCGCGACAAGGAAGACTCCGGCCGTCAGCGTATAAGCCAGATACTTCCGTCCGGCGCGGATGGCCAGCGGCGTTTCCTTATGGATGACCAGGGGATAGGTGGCCACCGTCAGGATCTCGTAGAAAACGATAAAGGTCAGGATGTTGGCTGCGAAGGCGACTCCCATGGTCGCCGACAAGCAGACGGCGAAAGCGGCGAAGTAGCGCGTCTGCCGTTGGTCGTCCAGCCCGCGGACATAGCCGATTGAAAAGAACGACGTCAGGATCCACAGGCCCGAAGCGACAAGGGCGAAAAAGACGGCGAACGGGTCCGCCCGGAGAGCCAAACGGATTCCCGGGGAAATTTCAAGAAGAACGGCCGTCGCCTCTCGGCCGGCGAGAGCCAACGGCAGGAGCGAGAGGACGAGACCGAATTTGAGGAAAGCCGCGGCCAGGGTCCAGAACTCCCGGAGGTTCGGCCGGTGCGCCGAGGCCAGAATGAGGGGCACAGCCGCCAGGGAGACGAGCACGGCCAGAAGCGGAGCCAGCGATGGAAACCCGGCGGCGTGGATCATCCCCGTGACCGTCCTACATCATCCCCTGCGGCAGCATCTTCATAATGACTTCCTTGACCACGACGGCGTTGAAGAGGCCCAGAGCGAGAAGGGCCGCGGCCAGCAGGATAACCGGCACCAGCATGGACGGCGGCGCCTCGCCGGCCGGAGACGCGTCCTCCGGATCTGTCCGGGCCGACCCGCCGGACTTAGGCGCCCCTCCTGTTTTGCCCATATAAAGACGCTCAAGGACGCGGAAAAAATAGACGGCGTTAAGAAGACTACTCACCAGGATGACGGCTAAAAATATCCAGTTTGACGCCTTGACGGCGCCGAGGGCAAGATACCACTTACTGAAGAACCCGGCCAGCGGTGGCACTCCGACCATGGAAAGGGCGCCGACGGCGAAGGCGGCCGTCGTCCAGGGCATCCGCCGCCTGACCGAGCCGCTGAAGCGGTCGATGCGCGAATGTCCGAGCTTCAACCGGAAAGATCCGGCGACGAGAAAAAGAAGGGCCTTCATGCAGGCGTGATTCAGCACGTGGAGCACGGCGCCGATGAGCCCCAGCGGGCTGGCCAGCCCGATTCCCACCCCGATGTATCCCACCTGGGCGACCGAGCTGTAGGCCAGCATGCGTTTCAGCTCCTTTTGAGCCATGGCCATGACCGAGCCGTAGATGACGCCGGCCGCCGCAAGCCAGCCGATGATCGTCGTCACCGGGATCGTCCGGGCCGTGAACTCAACGCCGAAGACGAAAAAAAGCAGGCGGATGAGGACGTACGCTCCCACTTTCGTTCCCGTGGGAGCGATCAAAGCCGAGGCGGAGGAGGGAGCGGTCGTGTAGGCGTCGGGCAGCCAGCCGTGGAGAGGAAAGAGCGCCATCTTGATCGACATCCCGGCGACCATCAGCATGAGACCGACGACGACCGGAGGCTCTCTCCAGACGTGGGGGAGAATGGCGGCCAGGTCGGCCATGTTGAGCGACCCGGTCATGACGAACAGGAATCCCAGTCCGAGAAGATAGAACGTGGCGCCGATCGTCCCCATGATGAGGTAGCGGAAGGCAGCCACGGGCGAACTCCGCTCCCCGGCGGCGACCAGACCGTAGAGAGACAGGGAACTAATCTCCAGCCAGACGTAGAGGTTGAACAAGTCGCCGGTCACGACGATGCCGTTGAAACCGCAGACCATCAGCAGGACCAGGGCATAATAGGCGACATGTCGGCTCCGGTCCGGGATCTCGGCCTCGATCGAAAGACGGGAGTGGACGAGGACGGCCAGGACGATCCCGTTGATGACCGCGACGACGAAGGCGGCCAGGGGGTCGAGGACGTACTCGATGCCGATGGGAGGCGGCCAGCCGGCCATGTGAGTATGGAGCGTCGCGCCTCCGAGCACCCGGACGAGGTTGACGGCCGAGATCGAGGCGGCGGCGGTCACGGCGGCGAGGGCCAGGGCGCGGGCCGACCTCTTCAGGACCAGAGAGATGAGCGGTATGAGGACAGCCGTCCCCAGGAGAATGAGAACGGGGAGGGCCGGCGCGTCACTCATGACCGTCGGCCTCTTCCTCGCTCTTTATCGTGTCCAGGATTTCGGGCTCATGGAGCGAGTTGTAGCGCCGGAAGATGATGATGATGAGCGCGTAGGCGACGCCCGCCGTGGCCACGCCGACGACGATGGCCGTGAGCATCAGGGTATGCTGGAGGGGGTTGATGTAGAGCGTCGGATCGGCCGTGGCGATGGCCTTGTCCGCTATGGGAATGGTGGCGCCGCGCTTGACCGCGCTGGAGATATAAAAAATGATCACCGCCACCTGGAAGATGGTCATGCCGATGAGCTTTTTGACCAGGTTGCGCTTGACGGTCATGCCGTAGAAGCCGAGGACGAGGAGCGCGACGACAAACCAGTAGGCGTAGTGCCCGACGAAGAATCCCAGCGTCCTCATTCCCCTTCTCCCTCGAGGAGGTCGTCGTAGATGGCCGTCAGGATGCCCATGACGGCCAGGCCGACGCCGACCTCGACGAGCAGGATACCGAGCCAGCGGAGGAAGGGCGCGGTCCCCGCCACCGGCAGGAACGCATAGTTGAGGAATCGGCCGCCGCCGAGCATGGCCGCGAGCCCGGTGCTGAAATAGATAAACACGCCGGCCGCGCCCAGCGGAGTGCCCAGTTTCCGCGGAAACTGAAGACGGCCGATCTCGGACCCGGCGGCGAGACGGATCAGGATGACCGCCGCGGCCAGCATGGTCCCGCCCTGGAAGCCGCCGCCCGGGCTGTGGTGGCCGTGAAAAATGACATACAGGGCGAAGAGCATGATAAAGGGAGAGAGTGTCCGGCTGACCAGCACAATGATGTCGTCTCTCTCGAAGTCTCTCATTCCGTCTTGTCTTTTTGGTCGCGTTTCCGTCCGCGCCTGAGGATGAGGAAACACACCAGGCCGGCCGTGAAGATGACCGTCTCCTCACCCAACGTGTCGTAGCCGCGGTAGTCCGCCAGGATCACGGTGACCATGTTCGGCGTCTCGGCGTCCTTGAAGGCGTTCCGGATATAGTAGGACGGCGCGTTGGGCGTTCCGGCGAGGCTCGTCTCGCGGTGCAAGGGAGCGGACGGGTTTCCCCGCTCCGGAAGTCCGGACGCGGCATAGACCAGCAGGCCGGCGAAGAGCGCGAAAACAGCGAAGTTGACGATTTTCAATCGCGGCACTTTCTCGTGGTCTTGAAGATCGTAATGATAAACAGCACCCCGCTCACGCCGCCGCCTACGACGGCCTCGGTGAAGCCGACGTCGACGGCGCCCATGGCGACGTAGAGCAGGGCCGAAAGGAAACTGAACACGGTCAGGCTGACGACGGCGGTCAGGAGGTTCCGCGACTCGAGGGCGAGAAGCGCCGTCGCGATCAGGAAAATGAAGAGGGTCAGCTCGAGTTCCCAGTGCATTCAGGCCTCCTTCTCTCGGCCCGCGCCGTCGGCGCCGGCCCGGGTGCGCTTATCGCCGTTCTCCCCGCCGCCGTCTTTCCGGATCCAGGCCCGGAGACCGAAGCGGTAGGCAGCCTTGGTCAGGGCGTGGGTGGCCGTCGGGCTGGTCAGGCCGACGAAAACCATGATGAGAGCCAGCTTGACGCTGTTCAGGGTGAGACCTTCGTGGATGATCAGGCCGAGGACGACCAGGATGACTCCCAGGGTATCGCTCTTCCCCACGGCGTGGGCCCGGCTGTAGAGATCGGGGAGGCGAATGAGCCCGATGCTCCCGACCAGGAGGAAGAATATGCCGATGCTGACGATGAAGTTGGCCACGACGAAGTTGAGGGGGGTCATTTCCCCCTCTTTCGGATAGCGCCCAGGTAACGGGCCACGGCGATCGTGCCGATGAAGTTGAGCACGGCGTAGGCCAGGGTGATGTCGATGAACATGTCGAGGCGGTTGAAAATGAATCCGACGACGACAATGAGGACCATGGTTTTTGTCCCGATGGCCGCCGCGCCGAGCATGCGGTCGAAGAGCGTCGGGCCACGGAGGACTCGGTAAAGCGGGATGAGGATGACGACGGTCAGGATGACGCCGAGATAAATATAGTACTTGTCCATCAGTCCCCCCTCCGCGACTTCAGGACGCGGGCGTGACTGACGACCTGACCCGGCGTGCGATCGTAGAGCCGGGCCACCTGACCGGGCAGGGTGCCGTCCAGGATGCCGGAATGCGAAGCGTCGATCAGCGAATGGACCAGGAAATCATCGCCCTCGAGTTCGACGGTGATCGTCCCGGGCGTGAGCGTGATCGAATTCGCCAGGATGACGCGGGAGGCGACGGTCGGGAGTTTCGTCCGGAAACGGACAAAGGACGGGTTCGCGGGAAGCTTGGGGTTGAGGACGACCGCGGCCACCTGGAGGGAGGCGACGACGATCTGCCAGAGAAGCCAGGGAACATAGACGAAGAGACGTCGGAACCGGATGGGCGCGCACTGGCAGAGGTCGTCCCGGATGAAGAAAAATTTGTTCAGCCTCAGGTTGACGGCAACGACGGCCAGCGCGCAGACGGCGCCCGTCCCGATATGGAAGGCGTCGTAGTGCCCGCTCATCAGAATCCAGAGGCCGAAGAGAAGGGCGAACTGGACGGCCATGTTGCGGTAGAAAACGAAGGCGGCGCGGCGCGTCGGGACGCGAAAAAAGCGCCTGAAACCGCCGCTTTGGGTTTCGCGCCCCCCGTTGTCATTCATTTCTTTCTTCCTTGGCTGGATCTTTTAGATCCTCCGCGCCTCGCTTCCTTGGCCGTCTTCTCTCATTCGATCGGAACCATCTCCAAAGCAGGAAAAAATATCATTTTTGGATGAGGTCTGTCAAAAACGCCCCGGCGGGGGTAAGCGTCCCTTTTGTGTGATGAACATATCAGACAACTTGGGAATGTCTGCGCTCCCGCTCAGGTTCTTGACGCCGTTCCCGAAACATTTTTCTCGGTGTTGCGGAACTGCGCATCGGCTCGGGCTTGGGATTCGTCAGCCCGCTCGCTTCCCCAGCGAGGAAGCTCACTCCGAACTCCTCCTTCGCTCTTCTCTCCTCCGGAGAGAAACCATGCCCGCTCAGTCGTCGACGGACTTCCTCATCCAAGCCCTTCGCCTCGGTCAATTAAATTGAAGCGGCTGTCCTCGAAAAACGTCTCGGGATGGCTGAACCTTCGAGGTCGCTTCTCCATTCCCAAGTTGTCTGTCACACAGAAAGAGATGCTGCCCGGCGGATTTTTGCGTCCTTTTGTCCGGCCGAACCGGCGAGCGCTTTTCAGCGGATCCCGAGGACTTTGTGGAGCTGGATGGACATCCGGATGTTGTCCAGGCCGCCGTTGGCGGATTCCTTTAATAAATGGAGGGCGCGTTTCTGGCTCCAGCGCCGGTTGGACTCGGGTTGGAGGATGATCGGGACACGATACGGGAAGGCGGCCCTCATTTTCCCGATGACCGCCGCGATCAAGTCCTTGGTGACAACAAGCTTCACTTCCCTGGCCAACCCCAGGAATTCCGGCCGGACAAAGTAGTCCTCCGGTTTGGGCGAGACGGTCAGCCAATCTGCGGCCAGAGGGTAATACCTTATGCCGTTTGTTTCCACCTGGACGAGGTATCCGTCCCGTTTGAGTCGTTTGACCAGGAGCCGGATATCCTGCATGAACGGCTCTCCTCCGGTCAGGCAGACCCACCGGGCGGGATGGCGCCGCCGGACGCGGCGGATCCTTTCCAGCACCTCGGCGACGGAATATTCCCGGCCTCCCGTCCAGGCATATTTCGTGTCGCAGAATGAACACCTCCTGTCGCAGCCGGCCAGCCGGACGAACAGCGTCGGCTCTCCCTGGCGAATTCCCTCGCCCTGGATGGAAGGAAAGATCTCATAGATCTTCAGAGTAGGTGGCTGAGGCATCCTCGGATTCCCAAACGGTGACTTCGATGACCGGGAAATGTTTCTTGAGCTCGCTGAAGAACTGCCGGGCCAGGTTCTCGGCCGAAGGGTTGAAACGATAGACATCGTTGAGCAACGTGTGATCAGGAAGCATCTGGGCCAGCGCGGCCTTGATCCGGGTGAAATCGATGCCAATTCCGGTCCGGTCGAGCTCCCTGACCTCGACCACGGCCTCGACCCGGAAGGTATGGCCGTGGATTTTCTCGCACTTGCCCTTGTATTCTTTGAGGAAATGAGCGGCCTGGAAAGTGTCTCTCACGCGGAGTTTCCAACTCATGTTTTCCCTTCCTTTTTCAACCTGGCGAGGAGATGGTCCGTCGCCCCCGCTTCCCGCCAGGCTTTCTGCCGGAGCCGGCAGGCTGAGCACCGCCGACAGGGAACCTCGTTACCGGCGTAGCAGGAGATGGACAAAGAATAATCCGCGCCCAGGCTGAGTCCCTTCCGGATGATCTCGGACTTCTTCATCCGGAGGAAAGGCGTAATGATCTTGATCGGACGGCCCTTTGAACGGGCTCCTGTTCCCAGGTCGATCGCCTTCTCCATCGCCCGCACGAAGGAGCCTCGCGTGTCCGGATAGTGGGGCGAGTCGATGGTGTTGAAACCACAGACGATATCGGCGAGTCCGCGCGCTTCAGACCAGGCCGCGGCCAGGGCCAGGAAGATTCCGTTCCGGAAAGGGACATAAGTGCCTGGAATGCCCGGCCCGATGTCCTCAGGGCGCCTGAACTCGGGAAGGGGAATGGATGCGTCCGTCAGGGCCGAGCCGCCGACCGGACGGAGATCAACCTTGAGGACCGCGTGAGGAACGCGGAGTCGGGCCGCCAGCCGTCGGGCCAGCGACAACTCGACCTTGTGTCGCTGGCCGTAATCGAAGCTAAGCGCCCGGACCTGCTTATAAGAATTCAGGGCCCAGTAGAGGGCGGTCGTCGAGTCGATCCCGCCCGAATACAAGACGAGAGCGGCCGTGGGCTTGATCATGCCGCTTCCGATGGTAAAGAAGACGGCCATTTTTTTCAAGTGAATTTGGGCGCCGGGCTTTGCTTTACTTGAGGTGGGCTTTTTGACATACTAAGGGCTTCCGATGAACGAGAAAGGCGCTCCCAGGATGTCGGATCTGCTCGGCCGGGCGGAGCAGGGATTGGAGATCACGACGCGTGATGACCAGGACGAATTCACCGCCTTCCTGGATGTTACGAAAACGAGCCGCCGGAAAGGTGGCCGGCTTCGCTTGGTTGACACCGGAAAGTTCAGCGTCTTCGAGCTGGAATGGTTGGCCGAGGCCGGAGCCGATATCTATACTTCGGACGAAGCCCGGCCAAACATAACGGAACTGGATTTACTGGCTCAGGCGTGCGCCAAGGGAGACGCGATCATCGCCTATTTCCATTGGGGGACCCTGTCAGAGGGCGGGACGGATGTGCCCTCCTCATGGGCGTTTCTCAAGGAAATCGGCCGGAGCGGAATTGATCTCCATCTTTCGAGCAGAGAAAAGCCTCGCGACTTCGTGGAGCTGGCCGGCCTGGCAGAAGCCTGCCGCAGGGCCGGAACCAGAGTGGTTTATTATCATCACGGTCCGTTCGAGTCCGGCCTCGGCGCCCTGGCCCGTGCGGGCGGCTGGATCCATCTTTCCGCGGAACGCCTCGACGACAAGGCCGGAACGGCTCTCCTGGAAGAGACGATCCGGGCAGCCTCGGCCGCCCGGTCAGGAATCGTCATTCACCTGGAAAGAGGATGGCCCGTGGAAACACTCCGCAATCTCCTGCGTTCCGGAGCTTTTCTCCTTTTCAAGACGCCGCCGGAAGACCGCCGATCGCGAATCCGGGCGGTGGAGGAACGGGCGCGGAAAAAGAGGCTGGACCGCCGATCCTATTATCTCCACACGACCTTTTTGCCCTGATCGGCCGGCTGACAGGTGAGAATGGACAGGCCTTCATCTGCTCGTTGAGACAAGCTGAGAAGAGGCCAGGTTGACGTTTTGTCAGGATTGGGCGCGGGGATCGGCCCGGAATCTCATAAGGGGCTGTGATTGCGCCAAATAAGGAGAGGAGACAAGATGGCGGGAACGAACGGCGAACCGAAGAAAAGCCCGGCTCTCGAAGCGCTGGACAGGGTCCGTGAGGCCGAAGATAGAGCGAAGGCGATCGTCCGGGAAGCCCGGGAGAAGATCGCGACCCAAATCGCCAAGGAGGCCGCGGAGGCCGCGGAGAAGATCAAGCAGAAGGCTCTCGCCGAGGCGAGGAAAGAGGCGGATGCCCGGAAAAAGGCCATCCTCGAACGGGCTCACCAGGAAGCCGAAGCCATCCGGGCCGAGGCCGAAGCGGAGCTCGCCACTCTGCGACGCCAAGCCGGCGCAGCCTTTGACAAAGCGGTCATAAAGGCCGCGTTGAAGATCCGGGAATTCCTGGGGGGAGGGACGGTTTAAAACATGGGCATCTCCAGGATGGAGAAGGTCCACGTCCTGGCCCATTCATCCGTCAAAATGCCGCTTCTGGCCTCGCTCCAGCAAGCGGGTATCGTCCAGCTCGAGGAGGTCCCGCGGGAGGCTTTCGGGTTGAGCCTCCCTTCTGTCGAAAGCTCGGCCTTAGACCAGCTCCTCCGCCGCTTGAAAGACGGCCTGGATTTTCTCTTCCAGCGGGAGAAAAAGGGACTCCTGGACAAGCTGATGGCGCAGAAGCCGACGCTGACCCCGGAAATCCGCGAGGAGCTCGGCAGCTTTTCTTATCTCCCGGTCCTCGAGGAGATTGAGAGGCTTATGGCCGAACAACAGGAGCTTCTCTCCCGGCTCAAGCTGCTCGAGAAGGAGGTTGAATTTCTCCTGACCCTGGCCGAGCTGGACCTTCCGCTCTCCCATTTCCGTTCGGACGGCGATTGGGAATTCAGGCTGGGAACTCTCCCGCGTTCCCAGGAAGAGCCGTTCCTTAAGATGGCCGGCGAGAATCCCGTCTGGCATCAATTTGTCAGCGCGGAAAAGAGGCATTTTCTGATTCTTCTCCTCTTTCTGGAAGCCGATACGGGCCGCATCGAAGAAAGGCTTAAGGACCTTCCGTTCAGCCCTGTCTATATCGCCGACCCGATTCTAGACAGAGCGGCGGATGGAATGAGGGTCGTGGATGTCATCGACAGCACCCGCCGGGAGATCGAGAAGCTCAAGGCCCGGATCGCCGAGCTGGACAGGGAAGCGGAAGGACTTACCGGTCAGCGCGAAAAATTGGGTCAGCTCTATGACCTCTTATACAACGAGCGGCAGAAGATCGCCTCCTCCGGGTTTCTTGGCGAGACGGAAAAGGTCGCTTATCTCGAAGGCTGGATCAGGGCCGCCGACGTGCCCAAGCTCCGGTCGGCCCTGGAGCCGTACTCCGGAGCCAGCGAGCTATATCTGCGTCCGCCCCTGCCCGAGGAAGATCCTCCGGTCGTCCTGGATAATCCCCGGCCGGTCCGTCCCTTCGAGATCATCACCACTCTCTATGGCCTCCCCCGGCGAGGTTCAATAGACCCCACGATTACGCTGGCGCCGTTTTTTTTCATCTTCGTCGGATTGTGCCTGAGCGAGGCGGGCTACGGAGCTGTGATCACCCTGTTGAGCCTCCTCTACATTAAATTCGGCAAGCCCAAGGGCAATGCCTTGCTTTTCGTCAGGCTTTTGCTACTCCTGGGAATATCGAACATCATCCTCGGGACCCTGGTCGGAAGCTGGTTCGGATTCCCCATCCGGAAGCTCCTCCTCATCGACCCGCTCGTTGACCCGATGAAATTCATCATCCTGGCGCTCGCCCTGGGTTTCATCCAGGTCTGGCTGGGCACGCTTCTGAACTTGATCAGCGGGTTGAAACAGAAGAATTACCTCCAGTCAATCCTCGTCCAGGGCGGGTGGCTGCTCCTCGTACCGGCGCTCATCGTCTATGCGCTGACCAAACAGAAAATCGCCGGCATCTTGGCCCTCGTCGGAGCGGCCGGAGTCGTATTTTTCGCCGTGCCCAAGCGGAATCCCTTCGCCCGCTTCTTCGGAGGGCTTTACAGCCTCTACGACATTTCTAAGTATCTGGGGGATATCCTTTCCTACACGCGGCTCTTCGCCCTCGGGCTGTCCACGGGTGTGATCGCCATGGTTGTCAACACGCTCGCCCACACGGCGCTCGGCATCCCCTGGCTCGGCTGGCTGCTTGCCGGCCTGATCTTTCTCGGAGGGCACACGTTCAACCTGGCCATCAGCTTTCTCGGGGCGTTCGTCCACTCGATGCGCCTCCAGTTCGTCGAATTCTTCACCCGGTTCTTCCAGCCCGGGGGGAAGCCCTTCCGGCCGTTCCGGATGGAGGGAAGATATATCGATTTCGTTTGAATAGATCGTCGGCCAATGAAGAATGAGTAGGAGGTAAGAAAGATGGACTTAGGGTTGACCTTAGCAATCTTGGGCGGGGCCATCGCCTTCCTGTTTGCGGGCAGCGGCTCCGCGATCGGTGTCGGTCTGGCCGGACAGGCGGCCAGCGGCGTCATGAGCGAGGACCCGGAGAAATTCGGCAGCCTCCTCCTCCTTGTCGCTCTCCCCGGCACCCAGGGCATTTATGGATTCCTGACCTGGTTCTTGGTTGTCCTCAAGCTGGGACTGCTGGCGGGCACCAGGGCCACTCCTACGGTTCATCAGGGATGGCAGATCCTGATCGCGTGTCTTCCGGTGGCGTTCGTCGGTTTGCTGTCGGCCATCCATCAGGGCAAAGTCTGCGCCAGCGGTGTCTACATGACGGCCAAGCAGCCGAAAGACCTGGCCAAGCCGATTGTTCTGGCGGCCTTGGTGGAAACCTATGCAGTGCTGGGCCTGCTCACCACGGTCCTGTTGCTTAACAGTGTGAAATTCTAAGCCTTTGAAGAGTGTAAGGGAAGGGCCATGAGTTTAGAGCATATCGTCGAAAAAATCATTGCCGAGGGGAAAGCCGAAGCGGACAGAATCGTTCAGGAAAGCCGGAAAAAAGCCGCAGACATCCGGACTGCAGCTGAAAAGGAAGCGACCGAAAAAAGCGCCGCATACCTGAAGGAAACCGAAAGGGAAGTCTCTCTTCAGGCCAATCAGGTCATGGCCCAAGCCCGGCTGGAAAAGAAGATCGCCCTGCTTCGACAAAAGAGAGAGCTTCTGGATGAGGTGCTGAGGAAAGCTTTCAGCCAGACGGCTCCGGATGAGATCCGGCTCAAAAGACAGGTCGTGGTCAAGGATGGCACCAGGGAGGAACCCTTTGACCGGGACAGGCTGCTCGAAGAGCTGCGCCCGCGGCTGGAAAAAGATATCTTGGAGGCCCTCGGGATCTGAGGAGAGCCGATGAAACGACCGTCTCGTCTTGATTATATTTATTCCGTCGGACGCGTCCGGGCCTTGGAGAGGTTCCTCGTCCAGCGGGCGGTCTTTGAGGAGGCCGCGGAAATGCCCGACCACGCCGCGGCGCTCAAGCTCATCTATGATGCCGGAAGGTATCCCGAAGCCCTGGTCAGGGTCCGCGATTCGGCCGAACTCGATGCCGTTTTGAATAAAGAAGAAGAGGCCCTAAAACGTGAAATGACCGAGTTGATCCTGGAGAAGGACGTCCTCGACGCCTATCTCTACGCCACCCATCCGGAGCAGGCTCTGGCCGCGGCCGCGGGGAGTGGCTCCTCCTTTCTTCGGGATCATGTCCGGCGCCGGATCGACCTCGGGAATATCAAGATTTTCGTCCGGGCAAGATATCAGGGCTTGTCGGCGGAAACGCTGCGGGCCCGGCTTCTCGAGGGCGGGTTCATCCAGAAAAAGGAATTCATCGACCGCTTCGCTCTCGCTTCCATAGAGTTGGGCGAGATCCGGGATTCGTCGCCCTACCGGGAGCTGTGGGAGAAAGGGCTCACGGCGCTTAGCGAACGGGAAACATTCGTCCCCCTGGAAAGGGGGATCGAAGATTTCCTGATGAATGATCTCCGCCGGGCCCGGTCCATCACCTTTGGTCCGGAGCCTGTCTTTGCCTACGGCCAGGCGAAAAGAAGAGAGCTTGCCCTCGTCCGCCTGCTCGGGGTCGGAAAGATGAACTCTGTTCCGGCGGAGCTCCTCCAAGAAAGGATCAGTGAGACCTATGTCTAGGTTCGACCGGATGGCCATCATCGGCGCTGCCGATTTGGTCTTCGGCTTGCGGGCGCTGGGTGTCCGGACCTTCTCGCCGCGGAGCGCTGATGAGGCCAGGAGAATCTTGGCCCGGATCGTTAAGGAAAACTATGCCCTGTGCCTCGTCCATCAGGATTGGCTGGATGTTTTGAAAGAGGAGAGGGAGGAGATCGGCCGACGGTTCTGTCCCGTGGTCTTGGGATACTCCGACCACCGGGACTTGGCCGACATGGTTGAGAGGATGGTGCGGGAAATGGCCGTCAAGGCCACGGGTTCCGACTCTTTGGTCAGAGGAAAGGGAAACAATGAGTGAAGCCAGGATCATTCGCGTCGCCGGACCGCTCGTCGTCGCTTCGGGCTGCCTGGGGGCCAAGATGTACGATATGGTCAAGATCGGAGAGCTGGGACTGATCGGCGAGATCATCGAGCTCAGAGGGGACCAGGCGTTCATCCAGGTCTATGAAGACACAACGGGCATCGGGCCCGGCGAGCCGGTCGTCCTGACCGGAAAGCCGCTGAGCGTCGAGCTCGGACCGGGGCTCGTCAGCTCCATCTACGACGGCATCCAACGGCCCCTCGACCTCATCCGGATCAAGACGGGAGACTTTATCCCCCGGGGCATCGAGCTTCCTGCGTTGGACCGCCGGAAGAAGTGGGAATTCGTCCCGGCGCGCAAGGCCGGCGAGACGGTCGCGGCCGGTGATTTTCTCGGCGAGGTCGAGGAAACGCCGATCGTCCGCCACCGCATCATGGTGCCGCCCGATGGCGCCGGGAAGCTCCTCGAGGTTCGCGCCGGCCGGCTTTCGATCGAGGAATGGGTCGCCCGCATCAAGACGAAGGATGGAGTCAGAGAGGCCCGGATGTACCAGACGTGGTCGATCCGGAAGCAGCGTGAGGTCAGCCGACGGCTGATACCGGACGAGCCCCTGATCACGGGACAGCGCGTCCTCGATACGCTCTTCCCCCTGGCCAAGGGTGGGACGGCCTGCGTTCCCGGACCGTTCGGGAGCGGCAAAACCGTCGTCCAGCATCAGCTGTCCAGATGGTCGGACGCTCAGATCATCGTCTTTGTCGCCTGCGGCGAGCGCGGGAACGAAGTGGCCGACCTCCTGCTCAGCTTCCCCGAGCTCAAGGACCCGCGGAGCGGGCGTCCGCTCCTCGAGCGCACGGTGATCATCGCCAACACCTCGAACATGCCGGTGGCCGCCCGCGAGGCCTCGATCTATACCGGCATGACGATCGCCGAGTATTTCCGCGATATGGGGTACTCGGTCGCCTTGATGGCCGATTCCTCGAGCCGCTGGGCCGAAGCCTTGCGCGAGATCTCGGGCCGGATGGAAGAGATGCCGGGAGACGAGGGCTACCCCGCCTATCTCGCCAGCCGGATCGCCGAGTTCTACGAGCGTGCCGGTAAGGTGGTTTGCCTGAGTTCCGAGGAGCGGCTGGGCGCCCTGAGCGTCATCGGCGCCGTCTCGCCGCCCGGCGGCGATCTCTCCGATCCCGTCGTCCAGGCCACTCTCAAAGTGGTCAAAGTATTTTGGGCCCTGGACGATCGTCTGGCCAACATGCGGCACTTTCCGGCCATCAACTGGCTCCAGAGCTACTCGCTTTATATCGAGAACATCAAGGACTTCCTGAATGTCCGGGTGGCCGAGGATTTCACGGCCTTGCGCCAGGAGACCATGCAGATCCTCGAAGAGGAGGCCGAGCTCCAGGAGATCGCCCGCCTGGTCGGAGTTGAATCCCTGTCGCTCAAAGAGCGGCTGACCCTGGAATCGGCCCGCTCGATCCGCGAGGACTTTCTCCATCAAAACGCCTACCATCCGCAGGACACCTACACTTCTTTGAGAAAACAGTACCTGATGGTGCGGGCCATTCTCCATTTCCATCACCGGGGGCTCAAGGCCCTGGAGGACGGCCGCAGCCTGGAAAGCATCCTGGCGCTCCAGGTGAGGGAGCGGATCGCTCAGCTCAAATACTCCCCGGAAGAAGAGTCGGCAGGTTTGGAAGTCTACCTGGAAATCGACCGGGCCTTTCAAGAGGTCGGGGACGTCGCGGCCGTCAGGGACTGAGAGGCGGACATGTACAAAGAATATCTGACCGTATCCAATATCGTCGGGCCGCTCGTCGTCGTCCAGAAGGTCGAGAACGTCAAGTATGGAGAGCTGGTGGAGATCGAGACCGGCCAGGGACTTCTCCGCCGCGGCACGGTCCTCGATGTCTCTACGGAGCGGGCGGTTGTTCAGGTGTTTGAAGGGACGATGGGCCTGGACGTGGACCGGTCGCGGGTGCGCTTCCTCGGGCGGTCCCAGATGCTCGGTGTTTCCGAAGAAATCATCGGTCGTATCTTCGACGGCTCAGGACGCCCCAAGGATGGCGGGCCCCAAATCATCGCCGAGAAGGAGCTCGATATCCACGGGAGCCCGATCAACCCCGACGCTCGTGACTATCCCTCCGAGTTCATCGAAACCGGTCTGTCCTCGATCGACGGCATGAACCCGATCGTGCGGGGGCAGAAGCTGCCGCTTTTCTCGGGCAGCGGGCTGCCGCACGCCCGGATCGCCGCCCAGATCGCCCGGCAGGCCAAGGTGCTGGGGAAAGAGGAGAAGTTCGCCGTCGTCTTCGGCGCCATGGGCATCACCTTCGAGGAAGCCAACTTTTTCATCGAGGACTTCCGCAATACGGGAGCGCTGGAGCGGGCCGTGCTCTTTCTCAACCTGGCCAACGAGCCGCCGATCGAGCGGCTGGCGACGCCGCGCTTGGCGCTGACCTGCGCCGAGTACCTAGCCTTCGAGCTCGACATGCATGTTCTCGTCATCCTGACGGACATGACCTTCTATGCCGAGGCGTTGCGGGAGATCAGCGCCGCGCGCAAGGAAATCCCGGGCCGGCGCGGCTATCCGGGCTATCTCTATACGGACCTCGCCTCGATGTATGAGCGGGCCGGACGAATCAAGGGAAAGACCGGGTCGATCACCCTCATCCCCATTCTGACTATGCCCGAGGACGACAAGACCCATCCCATCCCCGACCTCACCGGGTATATCACCGAGGGACAGGTCATGCTCAGCCGGGAGATCCATCGCCAAGGCATCTACCCGCCGATCGACGTCCTCCCCAGTCTTTCCCGGCTCAAGGACAAAGGCATCGGCACCGGGAAGACGCGCGAGGACCATGCCGATGTCCTGAACCAGCTCTTTGCCTGCTACGCTCGCGGCAAGGAAGCCCGCGAGCTGGCCCTCATCCTGGGGGAAGCTTCGCTGAGCGACCTGGACAAGTTGTTTCTGGGTTTTGCCGGCGCCTTCGAGAACGACTACGTGCGCCAGCCGGAGTTCGCCGGCCGGAGTATCCTCGAGACGCTCGAGCTGGGGTGGAAGCTGTTGCGCCTCATCCCGCGGGCGGAACTCAAACGCATCCGGCCCGAATATCTGAACAAATACTATTGATCTTATGATGAAACGATGAGGCTCAACGTCAATCCCAACCGGATGGAGCTGCTGCGGCTGCGGCGCCGTCTCGGCCTGGCCGAGCGCGGCCACAAGCTGCTCAAGGACAAGCTGGAAGAGCTGATGCGGCAGTTCCTGGAGAACATCCGGCGGCTCTCCGAACTCCAGCGCCGTGTCAGCCGGATGCTGAACAAAATCTTCCTGTCCTTTGCGCTGGCACGGAGCGGCGGTTCACTTGCCGGGCTCGAGCAGATGATCCCGGAGGGGGGACTCGTCCTCGAAGCGCAGCGGAGGCGGGTCCTCAACCTGGCCATCCCGGATTTCAAGGTCCAGGCGCTCGAGGTCGCCGAGGTCGACCTCCTGAACACCGAGTCCGAGCTCGATATCGGGATCAAGAAAATGCGTGAGGTGCTGCCCGAACTTCTGGAAATGGCCAGTCTTTGGAAGGCCGCCGAGCTCCTCTCGGCTGATATCGAAATCACCCGCCGCCGCGTCAACGCCCTGGAATACATCCTTATCCCCAACCTCAAGGAGACGGTCGCCACCATCTCCTCTCGCCTGGACGAGATAGAACGGTCCTACCAGGTTCAATTGATGAGGGTCAAAGAGATTTTACCGACGCACTGAGCGGCCGGCACTTGTTCAGCGGATTTTTGAATAGGAATTCCATCATCCGATGAGAATCTCTAACTCGAGAAGTGCTTCATGACGGCGTCACCGGGAACAGCCAATCAACATATTTTCCGAGTGTCCCAAATTATTTTTAAAATTTTTTTCATCGGCGCTTTTGAGCTATAGATGCTGGCGATAGACAATAAAATCAGCAATTGCTGTCCGCATCTCGCCGGCTCGCCCGATTCTTCCTTTTCTTTGAATTCTGCCCCCTCCGGTCGTTCTCATCAATCGCCGGATTACTCCTATTTAGTTCTTTTACAGTCACTTGGGAATCAATGTTTCGTTTTTTTCCGTCTGAATTCGAATCCCGACCACGGAAACGGGGAATCGGCGATCGATAAGTTTAATGGCACAAAAGTTGCTGCAGCGTTTTAACGATCAAACCCCACAATTTGTTGAGTCACTTTTCAAGGACACCCAAAAAAGGGGGGGCCGAGTATTGACAATTGGGAAAATCGGCCTATATTAAATAATGAAAGAAAAAATATTTTGAAAAAAGAGAAAAGAAAAGGGAAGAACACATAAGGCGTCAGATGATCACCCCGCCGAAAAAATCCATCCGCTTACGGTAAAGCCAAACAATCCTTCAATGAAAATCGCTTTCCTCTACAGTTCCAAGAATGCTGTGGCTTCGTCTCAACAGGCGAGCTGCTGCGAAGAGGTCCGCGGAGGGGAAGACCCCCCACTTGATTTTCTCGCCGAGTGCGACTCAGACGAGACCATTGCGGCGATCAGCCGGGCGCTCGGCGAGAAACATGATGTCTTCCCGATCGAAGCCGATGAGGAGGCTTATCTCCGGCTCAAAAAGCTGAGCCCCGACCTCGTCTTCAACACCGCCGAAGGCCTCGTCGGTCCAAACCGCGAATCGCACATCCCGTCGATCTGCGAAATGCTGGGGATTCCCTACACGGGCTCCGACCCGCTGACCCTCGGCATCTGCCTCGACAAGTCGCGGGCCAAGGAGATCCTCGCCTATCACAAGGTTCCCACCCCCGCTTTCTGGGTCGCAGAGAACGGTTCGGGGATCAGCCTGCGGGTCAAGCTTCCGGCGATCGTCAAACCCCTCCATGAAGGCTCGAGCAAGGGGATCAAGGACAATTCGGTGGTGAGGAGCCGCCCGGAGCTTAAGGCACGGGTGCGCGAAATCCAGTCGTTATACAAAGAGCCGGTCATCGTTGAACATTTCCTGAGCGGGCGCGAGTTCACGGTCGGAGTGCTGGGCAATCCGCCCAACGTCGAAATCCTGCCGATCGTCGAGATCGACCATTCACAACTGCCGCCGGGGGCGAATCCGGTGTATTCCTATGAAGCCAAGTGGATCTGGGACCAACCGGACAAACCTCTGGAGATCTTCCGCTGCCCCGCCGAGCTCGACATCGATCTCAAGAATCGGATCGAAGACGTCGTCAGGAAAACCATTCATCTCCTGCGCGTCCGGGACTGGTGCCGGATCGATCTCCGGTTGGACGAGCGGGGCGAACCGAATATCCTGGAGATCAATCCCCTGCCGGGGATTTTGCCCAATCCGGAAGAGAATTCCTGTCTTCCCAAAGCCGCCCGGACGGCCGGCTATTCTTATTCGGCGCTGATTCATCGCGTGGTCGGTGAAGCGGCGGCCCGGTATGGAATCAAGGACCATGGAAAAAGAAAACATCTTGGTCGGGATCGCTTACAGTCATTTCAATCCTGCCCTCAATCCTTCGAACGACGGGCAATCTGAGGCCACCGTCGCCGAAGTGGCCGATTCCGTTTTTGCGACCATTTCCGAAGACGGGTACAACGCCACGATCCTTCCCCTGCGGGAAAGCCTGATGAGCCTGGTGCGCCGGATCAAGGAGCTCAAGGTCGATGTCCTCATCAACCTGTGCGAGGAATTTCGCAGCCGGCCCCAGCTCGAGGCCAACGTCGCCGCCATGTTCGAAGCCTTCGGTATTCCCTTCACCGGCTGTCCGTCCAAGGCGCTGGCCATCTGCCAGGACAAGTTCAAGGCCAAGGCCATTCTCAATGCCTTCGGGCTGCCGACGGCCAAGGGGCGGCTGGTGACCTCAGCCGACCAGAAGATCGACGTGCCTTTTCCGGCCATCGTCAAACCCAACCAGGAAGACGCCAGTCTCGGTATCTACCAGGACTCGGTGGTTTACGATCAGGCATCCCTCCAGGAAAGGGTGAGCAAGATCATCGGCGTTTACAAGCAGCCCGCCCTGGTCGAGGAATTCATCCAGGGCCGAGAGTTCAATGTGGCCGTGCTCGAAACCGATCAGCTGCAAGCCCTCCCGGTTTCCGAAATCGATTTCTCGGCGATGCCGGAGTCGGCCCCCCATATTTGCTCCTATGAGGCCAAGTGGTTCGAGGACCACGTGCTCTATACGACGACGCCGGCCGTCTGTCCCGCTCCGATCGACGACTCGCTTCGTGATAGGCTCCAGCAATACGCCTTGGCCGCTTTCCAGGCGATGGGCTGCCGTGACTACGCGCGGGTCGATTTCCGCATGGGCAATGATGGACGGTTGGCCATCCTTGAGGTCAACCCCAATCCCGACGCCAGTCTGGACGCCGGCTATTGCCGGTCTTTGGGCGCGGCGGGCATTGAGTATGCTCAATTTTGGAGTCTGATGATCGAGAACGCGCTTCGTCGCAAGGAAGAGCCATGGTTCAGCTCGGACGATGTGCGCATCGAGTATCCGGTCTTCTGGCAGCAGCTCCTGGAGAACGCGATGCGCAAGAAAGGACGGCGATGGTCCGGCCAATGAAGCCGGAGGACAGGAAGATCGTTCTCGATATTATCCGGGCCACCAAGATGTTCACTCCTGCTGAGATAACCGTGGCCCGGGAGCTCATTGACATCTATCTTGACCAGCCGGAGCAGAGAGACTATTTCCTGGCCGTCGTCGAGAATGAGGCCGGCGCTGCCGTCGGCTACCTGGCCTATGGGCCGACCCCCCTCACCGACGGGACTTACGACCTCTACTGGATGGCCGTGGCGCCCGACCAGCAGGGTTTCGGCTTCGGCAAAGAGCTCGTGAACTGGCTGGAAAAAAGGATCGCCGAGGAGGGGGGGCGGATGGTTCTCATCGAGACCTCTTCCCAGCCCAAATATGAGCCGACGCGCCGGTTCTATACCGGCCTCGGATATCAGGAGATTTCGCGCATCCCCGATTTCTACAGACGCGGGGATGACCGGATCACCTACATCAAGCAGATAGTCTGAAGGAGTCGACGCAAAAAATGGAAGAAGGTTGGCAACAGCTTCTCAAGCGCAGTCTCAGATCTCCGGAAGAGATCGCCCGCTTCTTCGACCTCGACATCGCTAAGGTCAAGAGAATCGCCCGGCATTTCCGGGTCCAGATAACGCCCTACTTCGCCGCTTTGATCAAGGCCAAGGGGGAGGCCATCTATCGCCAGGTGGTGCCCGACGCGGCCGAGCTCGAGGAGCACGACGGCGCGGCCGACCCGTTGAGCGAAGATGAAGACTCGCCGGTGCCGAGTGTCGTCCATCGCTATCCCGACCGGGTGCTCTTTCTGGTCTCCCATCTCTGCGCCTCTTACTGCCGGTTCTGCACGCGCAAGCGCAAGGTCGGAGACCCGGGCAAGATCCATCCGCGGTTCATCGAGGAGGGCATTGACTACATCAGGGACCATCCTGAGGTCCGGGATGTCATCATCTCCGGCGGCGACCCGCTCATGCTCGGCGACCGCAAACTGGAATCCATCCTCAAGCGTCTACGGGCCATCCCGCACATCGAGATCCTGCGCCTCGGCACGCGGATGCCCTGCTTCCTGCCTCAGCGCATCACCCCCGAGCTCGCGGCCATGCTGAAGAAGTACCATCCGCTCTATGTCAACGTTCACTTCAACCATCCCGATGAAATCACCGAGGAGTCCGCCCGGGCTCTGAACCTTCTGGCCGACGCGGGGATCCCGCTGGGGAACCAGACCGTGCTCCTCAAGGGGATCAATGATGACCCCGCGGTCATGAAGAAGCTGATGCAGAAGCTCTTGACCGTGCGCGTCCGGCCTTACTACATCTATCAGGCGGACTATGTCAAGGGCACGGCCCATTTCCGGACTTCCGTCGAGAAGGGAGTTGAGATCATGCAGGCGCTCCGAGGCTGGACATCGGGCCTGGCCGTTCCCTACTATGTCATCGACGCCCCCGGCGGCGGAGGAAAAATCCCGATCGTGCCAAACTATATCCAGTCGATGAGCGACGATCAGGTCGTCCTGCGGAACTATGCAGGCGAGCTGTTCGTCTATCCGCAGCTCCGGCAAAAAAAAGAAAAAAGGCCGCGTATCGTTCCCTGCTACAGCGCGCCTGCACATCCCTGACGGTACCCTCTCTCAAGAGAGACTGTGTCATAATGTCATTGCGAAGGAGCGTAGCGACTGAAGCAATCTCCTAATGCATTGAAAATAAAGGAGATTGCTTCGCTCTCAAAGGTCGCTCGCAAAGACAATTGGCAATTGTGACACAATCTCAGAGGGGAGAGGACAAAGTGATGATGCTGGGCGGTGGAAATTCCTGTTTTCTCAGATCCGGATAAAGAAGATATCCCAGGCATTTCTTGCAAATGAGCTGCTCATCGGCTTCAAGCGTCGGGAAAGCCGGTCGCCCGGTTTCACTCGGCGCCCGGGCCGAGAGCGAGAATATACCCGTCCAGCCCGACCCGGCGGACGATCTTGAGAGCTTCTCCGTTCGTCAGCCCCCTGTTCTGTCGTAGCGATTCGAGGATGCGGATGATCGACAGAGCGACCTCGGGTGTCTGCCCGATCGTCTCCTCCCTGTCCTTCAGGAAACCAATGGCCTCGAAGAGAACGACGTTGGCTTCCCCGTAGGTGATGGGTTCGCGGCGTCCATACCGCTTCACCCAGTCCGGCCGGGTAAGGACGTCGTTGACGTGCGATTGGATAAGGTAAGTGGCCCGGCCGATGAGCTTGAGATTGCTCGGGCTGACGTTCGTCATGGTGTTGCCGATAACCCGGCCGAGCCGCGTCATCACCGCCGTGGAATGGGCGTTGAGGAGCATCTTCAGGCCGACCTGCTGACGGAGGCCGAAGGGATCGTTATCGTCGGAGATCGCGAGAGGGATAAAGGGACCGGAAGCGCCGGGCACGAGATCAGACATCGTGGCGGCCGGCTTCTCTGCGACCACGATCACAGCCGGCCGGGCGCCGCTTTTCAGGCAGAGTTCGGCGAACTTCCGGAAGGGCGAATGAGAGTCATGCAAGATTCCGGCCTCTTCGCCGAGCAGGATCATAACGCCAAGGTCATCCTTCTGCAGGCCCCGCTTCCGGAGGTTGTCCTCGGCAAAAGAGAAATCATAGAGGAATTGCTGGTCGTCGCCCGCTTTCTTCAGGCTTTCGAGAGCGGCTGTTCGCAGGAAGCCGTCCTCGATCTCTTTCTCGAAGGGCTGTCTATAAAACTCCGGAGAGAGCCCCCGGAATGGCCGGCCGAGAAAAGACCGCCAGGCCTCCTCGAGGTTGGCGGCCGGCGTCCAGACCTGGATCCAGCATTTCCGCCGGGGCTCGGCGGTGGTATCGAGAGGGAAGAGCCGGAAGGTCGGACTGCGTTCGGTGCTGTCGATAAAGACGGTGATCAGGGCCCGGCCGGCGAGGTACGTAGAGAAGCGACCCCCGCCGTAGGTTTCGGATTCAAGCGTCGTCAAAGCGGCGATGGCCGGGATGTTTCTCTTCACCTCCTCGAGGATGGCCGGGAAAGCCCGCAGTCTTTGGTTGACGGTGAGGTCGTCTTTGAATCCCGCCCGGGCCATATCCTTGGAGGAGAGGAACCGGCCCAAGATCCGTTCCACTGCCTCCTCGAGCGCGCAGCCGATGACGTAAGTCTCGATGGTCGTCGCCTGCATCCGGGTCGACCCGGTGATGGCCTGCGGTCCAGTCGTGAGGTTGATCTTGGTGATCCCGGGTTCTTCGATGACGCGGCGGCTCCGGGTGAACGGCAACAGCCGCTCGTCGGGATTGTTGTAAACAAAGAAAAGCTTCTTCCGGGTCTCGGCCGGGTCGTAGGCCCCGTTCTCTTCCCACTGGTCGAGGGCGGCCAGGATGGTCCCGATAACCGAGGACGTCTCGCCGCCCTCGGTGACGCAAACCACCACGTCGCCGCGCCGGATACCCCGGTCGGCAAGCTGAAGACGGCCGATGAGCGGCAGGTCTTCAAATCCCTCGAGCGAGCTGATCAAGGCGCGGTCGGCGCCCGTCATCTCTCCGCAGAGGTCGTCCTCGATGGTCGAAGAGAACCTGGATTGGAGCTCCGGCCAGATCTTCGGGTCGGCCTTGATCCTCCTCCAGAAGGGCCGCCAGAAAGAGCTCTCCATCTGTTTGGCCAGGCGGCCGGTCGCGCCGCAGCCGTAGATATAGATACACTTTTTGCCGAGAATGGCCTGTTCGAGGGCCGTGACGAGCGGCTCCAGAGATGGGGCGTCAGAGGCCAAATTCTCCACTCGGGCGGTGATGTCCTCGTCCACCGAGAAGAGCATTTTCAGGCCGTCGGCCACGTCCCTTTGCAGGCGCTCGCTGAGATTCCAGGTCTTGGGATGGCGTTGCTCGGTCAGCAGGTTATGAAGCTGGAATTGAGTCTTGTTTTGGACATAGTCGATGGACTCCGGAGAGGCCTCGAGACCCAGCAGCCTGAGAAGACTCGCCTGTCCCGTCTGCGGGGGGAGCTCCTGAGACCCGGCCGGATGGCGGGCCGTTATCCCGGTCACAAGTATCAGGAGGGCCAGCAGGCAAAAAGGCTTGCGCTCACCCATATTGATGTTTGTCATCGAGGATATCACCCCTGGTCCAGTCCTGGGCCCACTGGCTGACCCGAAAGACCTTTTTCTTATCGCCGACCATCGAACAGACGACCCGGTCAAGACCGGCATTGATGATGATTTTCTTGCAGACGAAACAGGGAAAGGCGTTGATCGGCTTGTCCTCACCGAAAATAGTCCCGTAGATGAACATATCGCCGCCCAGGAGGCTGACCCCGGCCCGGGCGGCGTTGATCACGGCGTTCTGCTCGGCGTGGACGCTGCGGCAGAGCTCGTAACGCTCGCCGTGCGGGATGCCCAGCCGGTCGCGAAGACAGAAGCCGTGTTCATGGCTGCTCTTGGTTTTGCGCGGCGCGCCCACATAGCCGGTCGAGATGATCTGGTCGTCCCGGACGATGATCGCGCCGATGGACCGGCGGAAACAGGTGGACCGGCGGGCAACCTCCTTGGCGATCCCGAGATAATAGTCGTCCTTGGAGACACGTTTCATTTTCATAGACGCTCCTCGATCCGGCGGTGGAGGGCTTCGAGCGTCCCATCGTTGATGATGGTCACGTCGGCCAGGCTCAAACAGCGGCGAAGCTGCTGCCCGTTCCTCCCGCCGGTCATCTCTTCCTTTTCCTTAACGATGAATTCCTCGAGGGTCGAGGCCGACTCCGCACGGCCTCTTTTCTGGACCCTTGCATATCTCAGCTCGACGGGGGCATCCACGGCGACCAGGATGAAATCGTCTTGGCGACGGAGGAAAGCAACTTCGCCGGCATTGCGGATGCTGTCGATGACCGTCCGGGTCTTGACCTTCTTCATGGCCCGGCGGGCCAGGATGTCGACTCCGTATCTTCGGCGCAAAGCGTTTCCGGCGTCGATCAGGTGATCACGGGTGATTTCCTTTCCTCGCCGGCGGAGATCCGCCCTGATCTCATCGGAAAGCGATACATAGGCGTATCCTTTTTTCATGAGGTAGTTCGCTACCTCCCCTTTTCCGGCTCCGTTGGTCCCGCTGAGCCCGATGAGGCGGCGGCGAAACGCAGGGACGGGAGTCGAACTGTCTCTTCCAGTACGTCTCCCTGTTTTCGTTTTAGAACGACCCGTTCCCATCTGGATTATCCGGCGATGTCTTTCGCGCCTTTCTTCTCCCGCCGCGTCTTCCGCTCCTTGCCGAAGAGGAAAGCGATCAAGATGCCGAGGCCGTAGAGGGCGAGCATGGGGATGGCCAGGATGCTCTGGGTCACCATGTCCGGAGTCGGTGTGATCACGGCCGCGATGACGAAGACGGCCAGCACGGCGTACTTGAAATTGCGGATCATCCAGCGGGACGTGATGATCCCCAGCTTGGAGAGGAAAAAGACGAGCGTCGGGAGCTCGAACACGAGGGCGATACCGAGGAGCAGCTTCATGGAGAAACCGAAGTAGGTGTCCACGGTCAGGACCGGCGTGAAGTCCGAACCCAGCTTCAGGAAGAAGCGGCAGGCCCAAGGGAACATGACGAAATAGCCGAAGGCCGCACCGGCCAGGAAGAAGACGGTGGTGAAGGTCACAAAGGGAACGACGTATTTCTTTTCTTTCTGGTAGAGCCCCGGGGCGACGAAATACCAGAGCTGGAGGAAGATGAACGGCGAGGTTAGAAAAATGGCGGTGAGAAACGAAACCTTGATGTAGAGCATGAAGGGAGCGGTCAGGCTGGTGAAGGCCATCTTCATGCCTTCGGGCAGATACTGAGTCACCGGCCGGGACAGGATCTCGAAAACCTGCCTGCTGAAGAGCCAGCAGGGGATGACGGCGATGAAAAGGGCGACGAAGGAGTACCAGAGGCTTTTGCGGAGGTCTTCGAGATGCTCGAGGAAGGTCATCTCATCAGGAGATTTTCTGCCCTTCCTCATCCTTTTTTTCCTCTTTTTCCTCGGGGACCTCTTTGTATATGTCCTGGGAGATGTCCTTTTTCAGCTCGTCTTTGATATCCTTGAAATCGCTGGCTTGGATCTCCTGCTCGATCTTATCCTTGATCTCATCCGAGGTCCGGCGGAACTCCCGGACAGCTCTCCCGATGGACCTGCTCACCTCGGGCAGTTTCTTGGGGCCGAAGATGAGCAGGGCGATGGCCAGGATGATGAGCAACTCGGGGAAGCCGATATTTCCAAACATTTTAGCCAGCTTAAAGCGCCATCAAATATAGCCCCTCGCTTTCCAATAGTCAAGGATACCGCGGCTTTACTTTAGAGGGATGGTTTGCTAAGATAAAACATCGCGATGTCCATGAAAAAGAAGCTGGCCTTCGGTTTTCTCTCCCTCCTCATTCTGGCCAACCTGGCGGCCAGGGATGAGGACATCTGGAACCGCTCCGTCGCCAAGTTTTCCGGCATTCTCTCCCTAATCGAGGAGAACTACTACCGCGAAGTGGACGAGGAAAAACTCGTCTATTCCTCCATCCGGGGAATGCTGGAGACCCTCGATCCCCACTCCTATTTTCTCGACCCGGACAGCCTCTCCCGCATGCGCGAGGAATACACCGGGAAATACTACGGCCTGGGTATCCAGATCCAAAAGCATGGTGAAAACCTCGTCGTTATCGCCCCGATCGAGGGGACTCCGGCCAGCCGCTTGGGGATCCAGCCGGGAGATGTCATCTCGACCATTGAAGGCGAAAGCACCAAGCCCCTGACAAGCTTCGATGCGATGCAGAGGCTCCGCGGGCCCAAGGGGACCAAGGTCACCATCACCATCATCCGGGAGGGGCTGGAGGAGCCCCTCGAGATGACCATCGTGCGGGAAGAAATCCCTCTCCACAGCGTTCCCTACGCGTTCATGATCACGGACACCACGGGCTATATCTTCATCCGCAACTTTGCTGAGACGACGACCGAAGAATTCAAGGAAAAAATGGCCCAGCTTTCCGGACAGGGGATGAAAGAGCTGATCCTCGACCTGAGGTGGAACACGGGCGGTCCCTTCTTCCAGTCGATCGAGCTCTCCGATCTTTTCCTGCCCAAGGGGGATGTCATCGTCTCCATCAAGGGCCGGAACAAGATCTATAACCGGGAGTTCCGGGCCCAGAGGAACGACCAATTTGAAAATATGCCCCTGGTCATCCTGATCAACCGGGGAAGCGCCAGCGCCTCGGAGATCGTCAGCGGTGCCGTCATGGACAATGACCGGGGATACATCGTCGGTGAGGACTCCTGGGGCAAAGGGTTGGTCCAGACGGTCTTCCCGCTGGGCGAAAACCTGGCCGTCGCCCTGACCACAGCCAAATACTTCACTCCCAGCGGCCGTTCCATTCAGCGGGATTTCGAACACATCGAAGATTACATCCTCTACAAGCGGGCGCCCGATGAACAGCGGGAAGTGAAGTACACCGCTAAAGGGAGGAAAGTCCTCGGCCAAGGGGGGATTGCACCCGATTATGAAGTCGCCTCGACCCTCAATCCCTTCACCATCGAACTGATGAACCGGGGAGCGTTCTTCGGTTACGCCCACAAATTTGCCGCCCGCGAGACAGCCCTGGCCAAGAATTTCGTTTTCCCTGACGACCAGAGGAACGCCGGAGTTGCAGGGAAAATCCCGCTGAGCCGGGATTTCAACGTGGGAATCCCGGTCCTCGAGGACTTCAAAAGCTATCTGAACACCGTCAAGATCGACTTCGACGAGAAGAGATTCGGGGAGGCCGAGCCGGAGATCAAGAGAGAACTGGGGCGGGAGATCATCTCTTCCCTCTGGGGCATCGACGAAGGGGTGAGGGCTTACCGGAAAAGCGATGCCGTCGTGGTCAAAGCCCTGGCGATCATGCCCGAGGCCTCGAAATTCATCGCCGACAACGCAGCTCGTTGACAAGAGAAACTTCGCTTTCGATTTTCCCGTGAACTCGGAGTGGAGGGTACGGAGATGAAGATTGCCTTGGCGTCCGATCATGCCGGTTTCGAACTGAAGACGGGAATCCTCGTTTATCTCGAAGACAGGGGAGTCGCCTGCCGGGACTTCGGCTGCGGCCCCGGAGAGACCGTAGATTATGTGGATTACGGGGCTCGAGCCGCGGACAGCGTCGTCCTGGGCGAATGCGACCGGGCCATCCTTTTCTGCGGCACGGGTATCGGCATGGCCGTCGTCGCCAATAAATTTAAAGGTGTCCGGGCGACGCCGTGCTGGGATCTCTTCACCGCCGGCGTGAGCCGCAGCCACAATGATTCCAACTGCCTTACCCTGGGGGGGCGGACCCTCTCCCTGGAGGAAGCCATTCCGATCGTGGACGTTTGGCTGAAGACGCCGTTCGAAGGGGGCAGACACGCCCGGCGGGTCTCCAAGATCATCGACATTGAAAGCCGAAATTTCAAGGACTGAGAGAGGAGAGAACGAAATGCCTTCCCTGCACGAAAAAGCCTTTTCTCTGGCCCAGAGAATCGAACGGAATAACCACTGGCGGCAGGCGGAATCGGTCAACCTGATTCCCTCCGAAACAACCCCGTCACTGCTTGTCAAGCTGTGCGAGATCTCCGACCCCGCCGGTCGATACGCCGAACACCGGACGATGAAGGGCGAGGAGGTTTATTTCTATCAGGGGACCGATTTCATCCGCGATGTGGAGATCGAAACCAGGAAGGAACTGGGGCAATTCTTCGGCTGCCCGGACGTCGAGCTCCGGCCGATCAGCGGCCAGATGGCCAACGAGGTCGTCTTCAAGGGCATGGTCCGCTTCCTCAACCGAACGCGGCCGAAGGGGCAGCCGACGCGGAAGATGCGCCTGGTGATGAACAACGACCTCACCAAGGGCGGACATCTCAGCTCTCAGCCGATGGGCGCGCTGTTCAATTTCGTCGAGGAAGACCCCGAGGCGGGAAAGGAGAACGTCCTCAATTTCCCCGTGGCGGACGAAAATCCGTATAAGGCGGATTTGAAAAAGCTGGGAGAGCTCCTGGAACATCATCGACCGGAGCTCATCATCTTCGGCAAGAGCATGTTCCTGTATCCCGAACCAGTGGAGTTCGTCGCCCGGATCGTCGAGGGGTGGCCGGAGCGTCCGGTGATCATGTACGACATGGCCCACGTCCTCGGGCTCTACGGCGCTTTCCAGGAGGCGCTTGGTGACGGCGCGGACGTCATTACGGGCAGCACCCACAAGACCTTTTTCGGGCCCCAGCGGGGGATCATCGCCGGGGACTTTCCCAAGGACAGTCGGCTCCGCAACTTCTGGCTCGATGTCAAGAGCCGGGCCTTCCCGGGGTCGACGAGCAACCATCACCTGGGTACCCTGCTGGCGCTCTTGATGGCAACCTACGAAATGAACGCCTTCAAGACGGAGTACCAGAAGCAGGTCCGGGCGAACGCCAAAGCCTTCGCCAAGGCCCTGAAAAGCCACGGCGTCCCGGTCGAGGGCGACGAAGACGACGGGTTCACCGAAACCCACCAGGTCCTGATTCGGGTCCGCCGCTTCGGACCAGGGCAGGAGGTCGCCCGGCGTCTGGAGAACAACAATATCATCGCCAACTATCAAGCCCTCCCGGACGACGAAACCTTCCTGGATTCGAGCGGCATCCGGCTGGGGGTTCAGGAGATGACCCGGTTCGGCATGATGGAGAAGGACTTCGATGTCCTGGCCGGATACATCGCCGAGGTCGTCGTCCGGAACAAACCGGTCAAGGACGAGGTCCGCAAGCTGCGGCGCGATTTTCTCGAGATGAAGTTCTGCCTGTCTTCCAAGGAGGCGGTCCCGCTGGCGGCCCGGATCCTGGAAAGCGTCTTTCCCCGGCCGGGGTTCATCGCCGGTCTCGCCGGGGAACTGGCCAAAGGAAAAGGAAAATGAAGGTCTTGGTCGTCGGTTCAGGGGGAAGGGAGAATGCCCTGGCCTGGAAGATATCCCAGAGCCCCTTGGTGAGCAAGCTTTATTGCGCTCCCGGCAATCCGGGGACGATGAGCGTCGCTGAGAACATCCCTATTCCAGACACGGACATCCAGGGGCTGGCGAAATTCAGCGCCGACAAGAAGATCGACCTGACCGTGGTCGGGCCGGAAGTCCCCCTCACCCTGGGCATTGTCGATGAGTTCGATGAGAGGGGGCTGTGCATCTTCGGCCCCAACCGGAAGGCGGCCGAGATCGAGGGCAGCAAGGTCTTCGCCAAGCAATTCATGGACCGGCACCGGCTCCCGACGGCGCGTTTTAAAGTGGCCGAGACGCCGACCCAGGCTCTCCGCATCCTGAGGTCCGGCGAGTTTTACTTTCCCCTGGTGATCAAGGCGGACGGACTGGCGGCTGGCAAGGGCGCCATTGTCTGTCCCGGCCCGCGCAAAGCCGAGGAAGCGGTCGACATGATCATGGTCGAGCGGCAGTTCGGAGATGCCGGGAAAAGAATATTGGTGGAAGAATTCCTCAAGGGCAAGGAAGTCTCGTTCATTGTCATCTCGGACGGCGCCAAGCTGCAGCCGTTGGTGACGACCATGGACCACAAGGCCGCCTACGACAGAGACCGCGGGCCGAACACGGGCGGCATGGGCGCCATCTCGCCGTCGCCGTTTATCACGCCCGATCTCTTCTCCGGGATCATCAACACCATCGTCTTCCCGACCATCAACCGGCTCCGCGAGGAAGGCCGGACGTTCAAAGGTGTCCTCTACGTCGGCCTGATGCTCACCGAGGAGGGTCCCAAGGTGTTGGAATATAACTGCCGGTTCGGCGACCCCGAGACTCAGGTCCAAATGGTCCGGATGGAATCCGACCTGGTCGAGATGTTGCTCAACGTCATCTCCGGGAATGTCCTGAAGGCGGAGATCCAATGGAACTCCAAAGCCTCGGGCTGTGTCGTCCTGGCTTCCGGCGGGTATCCGCTCTCCTACGAGAAAGGGAAGCCGATCAGCGGGTTGCTGGAAGCGGCGAAGCTTCCCGGGATCACCGTTTTTCATGCCGGGACCAGATATGAGGGCGCGCAGTATCTCACCAATGGCGGGCGCGTCCTCAACGTCTGCGCTTCTGAGAATACCCTGACTGAAACTATGGGGAAAATCTATGGCGCCATTTCTCATATCTCTTTCGACGGGATGCATTACCGGCGGGATATCGGAGCTCTGCGCTAGGAGGAGGACATGGACGTCGTCATTTTTATCGGCAGTGAATCAGACCTTGAAATGGTCACGGATGCCGGCCGCATCCTCGACGAATTCGGCGTCTCCCATCGCCTGGAGGTGACCTCGGCCCACCGCTCGCCCGAGCGGACGAGAACGCTCATCTCGGAGAGCGAGAATCAAGGGGTGAAGGTCTTCATCGCCGTCGCCGGAAAGGCCGCTCACTTGGCCGGCTTCGTGGCGGGACACACCTCTCTTCCGGTCATCGGCGTCCCGGTGGAGAGCGCCGGGCTCGGCGGAATGGACGCGCTGCTATCGACCGTCCAGATGCCCAAGGGAGTACCCGTGGCCACCATGGGATTGGGCAAGGCCGGCGCATTCAACTCCGCCATCCTGGCCGTTCAGATGCTGAGTCTGCAGAATCCGACCTTGAAGAAGAAGCTGGCGGAGTACAAGAAGGCGCTGGCCGATCAGGTGGAAAATTCCTCGAAGAACATCCGGAAATCGTGATGTCCTCCTGTTTCATCCAGAACTTCGGCTGTCGGGTGAACCAGGCCGAGGCCTTTTCCTGGGCGGAAGAGTTCGAGCGCGGCGGGATACGTTTGGAGGATGACCCGGCTCGGGCCGACTGGGTGATCGTCAACACCTGCACCCTGACGTCCAAGGCGGACCGGGACGTCCGCAAGTTTATCCGCCGGATTCCCCGGATCAATCCCGGGGCGAAGCTGGTTATCGCCGGCTGCGCGGTCGAGAGCGGGACACTGCAGAGCGAGACCCTGGGGCCGGACGTGATTCTCCTCTCGAACTTCGACAAAAAAGAATTGCCGCGGCGGATCCTTTCCCGTGCCGGGAGCCGGCCGGGCGCTGCGGAAACACCCTTCCGCTCGCGCGCCCTGCTCAAAGTCCAGGACGGTTGTGATCTCCAATGTGCCTTCTGTATCATCCCGTCGGTGCGAGGCCCCAGCCGGAGCTTGGACCGGAAAGAGATTCTCGCCAGGGCCCGTCAATTGATCGCCCGCGGCTTCCGGGAGATCGTCCTCTGCGGCATCCATCTTTCCTCTTACGGCCTCGACCTCAAGCCGCAAGAGTCGTTGGCCGGGCTACTTAGAGGCCTGCTGGAACTGGAGGGGCTGGGGAAGCTGAGGCTGAGCTCGCTCGACCCGCGCAGTCTGGATGAGGAACTCATCCGTTTGATGACGGGAAGCTCCAGAGTCTGCCCCCATTTTCATCTCTCTCTCCAGAACGGTTCCGATCATATCCTCAAGCGCATGGGACGGGGATCGAGCTCCGCCGGCTACACGCGAATTCTGGAGCGGTTGCGGGACGGCTCGCCGGCGGCGGCCCTGGGCGCGGATATCATCGTCGGGTTTCCCGGGGAGGCGGAAGAGGATTTCGAGAGTTTGCAGGATTTTTTGGCAGGATCGCCTCTCGACTATCTCCATGTCTTTGCCTATTCCCCCCGGCCGGGCACCCGGGCGGCCGGATGGCCTCAGGTCGGGGAGCCGGAGAAACGCCGGCGGTCGGCCGTATTGCGGAAGTTCTCTGCGGACAGGCATCGGGCCTTCAGACAGCGGTTCCTAGGGCAGGAGCTTGAGGCGATTGTCATCAGGAAGAAAGGATCAGGCGGTGATCTCCTGACTTCGAACTACATCGGCGTCCGCGTTCCGCGCTGTTCCGGCGGGCCGGGCGGCGAGGCCAAAGTCAGAATCACCAGGGTAGAGGCGGAATGGACCGAGGGCGAAGAGGTCGCCTGATAAGAGAAAAGAGCTGATGCCCAGAATCAAACGTCTGCCCTTCGAGATCTCCCAGAAGATCGCCGCCGGCGAGGTCATCGAGCGGCCCTTTTCCGTAGTCAAGGAGCTGGTCGAGAACTCGCTCGACGCCGGAGCCTCCGAGATCAGAGTCGAGCTCCAGACAGGAGGTAAGACTCTCATCCGGGTTCAGGACGATGGAGCGGGCATGAGCCGTGAGGACGCGGAGTTGTGTTTTGAACGGCATGCGACGAGCAAGATCGTGGACGAGGACGACCTGGAAAGGATCTCCACGCTGGGCTTTCGCGGAGAAGCCCTGGCCAGCATCGCGGCCGTTTCGGAGATTGTGCTCAAGACGGCGGACGGCCGGGACGAACAGGGAACTCAGGTGGTGCGGAAGGGCGGCGAGCTTGTCTCGGTGATGACGATCGCTTTCCCCCGGAGCACCGACGTCGAAGTCAGGGACATCTTTTATAACCTGCCGGCCCGCCGGAAATTCCTCCGCTCCGAACGCTCCGAGCTGAGCCTGATCGTCCGCTATCTCAGCGGCGTGGCGCTGGCCTACCCCGAAGTCCGGTTCTCCCTCCAGCACGCCAGACGCCAGGTTTTGGACTGCCCGCGGGTGGGAAGCCACCGGGAGAGGCTCTTTCAGATCTACGGGAGGGAAACCCTGGATCGTCTTGTGGAGGTCGATCTCCAGGAAGGCGGGGGGCGTGTCTTCGGCTACGCCTCGCGGCCGCCGGCCGGTCGCCGGGATAAAAGCCACCAGTTGTTTTTTGTCAACAAACGGCCGGTCAAGGACCGCGTTCTCCAGGCTGCCCTGAACCAGGCTTATCGCGGCCTTCTGGAGAAAGACCGTTTTGCGGAAGCCTTCCTCTTCTTGATCCTTCCTTACGATGAGATCGATGTCAACGTCCATCCCACCAAGGCCGAGGTCCGGTTCCGCGATTCGCAACTCGTCTTTTACCTCCTGCTCAGATCCGTGGAAACGGCCCTGCTCAAAGAGAAAGGCCTCAAAGAGATCTACGCGACCACGCCGGAATCCGGTCCGAGGATGCGGGTGAGAGAGACAATACCGCGTCGGTCAGAAGGTGTCGACCGCCGGACGGATCTCGCCCAGATGACATTTCCTGCGCCGGCCCAGCCCGCGGAAGAGAAGGGGCCGACTCGGGTTCTGGGCCAGTACCTCGATATGTATATCGTCGCCGCCGGAGAGGACGGGCTCCTGGTCATCGACCAGCACAACGCCCATGAACGGGTCCTCTACGAGAGATACAAGGAGATCGATGCCCGGAAGAGCTGGCCTCAGAAAATACCCTTGATCCCGGTCCTCATGGACCTCTCACCCGCCCAGATCGTAAACCTGGAAAAGGACCAGTCCGTCCTGGAGGAGGCCGGTTTCCGGGCCGAGGGGATGGGCGGAAGGACCTATGTGCTCAGCGGTTTTCCCGATATCTTCGAGGCCGACGAAGCCCGGAAGATCTTTCTCGAACTTCTCGATGAGAGCGAGGAAGAGGTCGGCCGCAAGCGGGAAAGAATGCTGGCGACGCTCGCCTGCAGGACCGCGGTCAAAGCCCATGAACCGCTGACGCCGGATAAAATGGAATACCTGGTCCAGGAACTGTTCCGAACCTCGAATCCTTCCCTTTGCCCCCACGGCCGGCCGATCATCGTCAAGATTGGAAAAGACGAGATCGAAAGAGGCCTCAAACGGACCTCCTGACCGCCTCTCTTGTCTATATGATCTGGCGCGCCTGGAGGGACTCGAACCCCCGACCCGCTGCTTAGAAGGCAGCTGCTCTGTCCACCTGAGCTACAGGCGCGTCCTTAAATTGCCTCCTGGAGAGGAGAATCGGGGAGATCGGATTTGAACCGACGACCTCCTGCTCCCAAGGCAGGCGCGCTAACCAGGCTGCGCCACTCCCCGCTGCTTTCGTTCGCGTTGTTTTAGGCTTCTCTGCGTGTCGAAATGGAGTGAACCCGGCGTCTTGAGCCTGCTCATCTTAGCAAAACGGTCAGGCCTTGTCAATTTGACGACGGCGGCGGGGAGTCGTCTTCAGCTAACCCCCTCATCGCTCCCGGTGAGAATCCGCGGGTGAAATTCACCTTCCAAATCCTCTCGGGGGGTGATTGACCCTCCAGGGGGAGAACTGCCATCATATGGGCCGTTCTAAACGAGGCCCATTCCCGTGAGAGATTTGGCATCCACGAAGAGAGGATTAGGCAATTGGCATCGTCTCAGTTACTGAAAATGTCACAGTTGACAAAATGTGTCGACCCAGGTTTGACAAATTTTGCCAATTCCACTATTTTGGAGAGACTTTTTTAACATGGGCTCAAATCTAGGCGAACTCCTGCTCCGTGAGAAGGTCCTGACACCCGATCAGCTCAAGTGCGCTCTCGAGATGCAGAAGGAAAAGAACGTCCCCCTGCAGACCGCCATCGTTTCCCTGGGGCTGATCTCGGAAGAAGAGATGGCTCAGGCCTTGAGCCGGCAGCTCGGCTACCCCTACATCGATCTCGACCAGTTCGAGGTCTACCCCGATGTGGTCAACCTCATTCCCGTGGATATCGTCAAGAAATACATGATCATGCCCATCCACCGCATCCGCTCCTTCCTCACGCTGTCCATGGTCGATCCCACAGACCTGGAGGTGATCGAGGATGTCCGCTTTCGGACGGGGTTGAGCATCCAGCCGGTCATTGCCTCCGAATCCGGCATCATGAACTCCATCAACAAGTACTACGGCTCTTCCAGCGCCCTGCGGGTCAAAAAGATCATCGAGGACATCGAGCTGGCCGAGGACACGCGGGTCAACATCATTGAGGAAGAGAAAGAGGACTACGATGTCGAGGGCCTGGTCCAGCAGACGGAAGAGGCCCCCATCATCAAGCTGGTCAATGAAATCTTCGTCGACGCCATCAAGAAGGGCGCGAGCGACGTCCATTTCGAACCCTACGAACAGACCTTCCGCGTCCGCTTCCGGATGGACGGCATCCTCTACGAGCAGATGAACCTGCCCCTCAAGTTCAAGAGCCCGGTCCTCTCCCGCGTGAAAATCCTATCCAACATGGATATCGCCGAGAAACGGCTCCCCCAGGACGGCCGGATCAAGATGAAGGTCAGGCTGGAGAACGGCGGCCGCAAGGAAGTGGACATGCGCATCTCGGCCCTGCCGACCATCTTCGGCGAGAAAATCGTCTCCCGTATCCTCGATCGCCAGATGCTCAAACTCGACCTGACCGAACTCGGGTTCGAGGAGGCCTCGTTGGAGATCTTCCAGAAGGCCATCCAGCGGCCGTGGGGGATCATCCTGGTCACCGGGCCGACCGGAAGCGGCAAGACCAACACCCTGTATTCCGCCGTGGGCACGCTGAACTCGCTCGAGAAGAACATCATGACGGCCGAGGACCCGGTCGAGTTCAACATCTCCGGTCTTAACCAGGTTAACATCAAGGACGAGATCGGGCTGGATTTTCCCCGCGTCTTGCGGTCGTTCCTTCGGCAGGACCCCGACATCATGCTGATCGGAGAGATGCGCGATTTCGAGACGGTGGACATCGCCATCAAGGCCGCCCTGACCGGCCACCTGGTCTTCTCCACCATCCACACCAACGATGCGGCCAGTGCCGTCGTCCGGCTGGTCAACATGAACGTCGAGCCGTTCTTGATCGCCGATTCGGTGGCCTTGATCGCGGCCCAGAGGCTGGTCCGGCGGCTCTGCCAGAAGTGCAAGGTCCCGCACCGGTTGCCGGAGAAAGCCCTGGTCGATATCGGCTTCACGGCCGAGGAAGCCAAATCGGTCCAGGTCTGGAAGGCGGGGGGCTGTGACTATTGCAACAACACCGGCTACAGGGGCCGGATCGCCCTCTGTGAGGTCCTGCCCATCGACGATGAAACACGAGAACAGATCTTGATGCGGGCCCAATCGCGGGAGATCAAGAAAAGAGCGCTGGAGAAGGGCATGATCACGCTCCGCCGGAGCGGATTGATCAAGATCATGAACGGCGTCACTTCGGTCGAAGAAGTGCTCCGCGAGACTGTCAAAGACTAGGCTGAGACGAATAAGGAGATAAGCTATGGGCAAAACCATCCAGGAGCTTTTGGAGATCGCTGTCAAGGAGGACGCCAGCGATCTGCACATCACGACCTACATCCCGCCGCGGATCCGCGTCCACGGTGTTTTGAAGTCGATCGACCATCCGGCGATGACACCGTCGGAGACCAAGCAGGTCATCTACAGCGTGCTCAACGACCGCCAGAAGAGGCAGTTCGAGGAAAAGCTCGAGCTCGACTTCTCCTTCGGACTCAAGGACCTGGGCCGCTTCCGGGCCAACGTCTTCATGCAGAAGGGGGCGGTGGCCGGGGCTTTCCGGCGCTTCCTGCCGACGATGTGGAGCTTCGCCAAGCTCGGCATCCCCCAGCGCATCGCCCAGCTCTGCTACCTGCCCCGCGGGCTGGTCCTTGTCACCGGCCCCACGGGCTGCGGGAAATCGACGTCCATCGCCTGCATGATCGACCACATCAACCACGAGAGGGGCGTCCATATCGTCACCATCGAAGACCCGATCGAGTACTACTTCGTGCCCAAGAGGTCGATCATCAACCAGCGGGAGCTATTCGTGGACACACTGTCCTATGCCAACGCCCTGAGGTCGGTCCTGCGGGAAGATCCGGACGTCGTCTTCGTCGGCGAGATGAGAGACTACGAGACGGTGGAGGCCTGCCTGCGCGTGGCCGAGACCGGCCATCTCACCTTTTCGACGCTGCATACCAATTCGGCCGCCGAATCCATCTCCCGCATCATCGACATTTTCCCCTCCCAGTACCAGTCCCAGATCCGGATTATGCTGTCGATGTCCCTCGAGGCCGTGTTGACCCAGGCCCTCCTGCCGCGGGTCGACGGGAAGGGCCGGGTGCTGGCCATGGAGATTCTCATCCCCAATCCGGCCATCCGCAACCTGATCCGGGAGAACAAGGTCCATCAGATCTATTCCTCCATGCAGATGGGGCAGGAGAAGTTCGGCATGATGACCTTCAACCAGTCCCTGGCCAGTCTGTATTTCAAGAAAGCGATCACGGTGGAGACGGCGATGAGCGTAACCTCCTTCCCGGAGGAATTGACGGACATCATCCAGAGAAAGGAAGGCCTCCGGAGGACATCCGTCAGCGTCTCCCAGAACAATAACCGAAAGTAGGGGGTGGAGAATGGCAGTCTATGTTTGGAAAGGGAAGAATCGTTATGGAGACACGGTGGGCGGAGAGCGGGTCGCGGCCTCCGTCGATGAAGTGAGCAGGCTCCTGCAGAGGGAGCAGATCCAGGTCATCAACATCGCTCCCAAGAGGGTCGGGCTGTCCATCCCGTTCCTCAAGCGGGAGAAGGTCAAGCTCAAGGAGCTGGCCGTCTACAGTCGGCAGCTCTCGGTCCTGATCGACGCCGAGCTGCCGCTCATCCAGAGTCTGAACATCCTCTCCCAGCAGACCAAGAACAAGTACTTCAAACGGGTCATCAATACCGTCCGGGAGGACGTCGAGGCCGGTTCGACGCTCAACCAGGCCAAGCGGAAGTTCCCTAAGGCCTTCGACGACCTCTACTGCAACCTCGTTGCCTCGGGCGAGCAGAGCGGTTCCTTGGACATCATGCTACGGCGCCTGGCCGAGTACATCGAAAAGGTCGTCCGGCTGCGGTCCAAGGTCAAGCAGGCGATGATCTATCCCATCGCCATCGTCGTCTTCGCCATCCTGGTGGCCATTTTCCTGCTCTGGAAGGTGATCCCCGTGTTCGCCTCCATCTTCATGGAATTGGGCGCTCAGCTTCCCGCCCTGACCGCCTTCATCGTCGCCCTCAGCCGCTTCGTGGAAAGCTACATCCTCGTCATCTTCATCGGGCTCATCGCTCTCTTCGTCGGGTTCCGCTATTTCCGGAGGACGAAGCAGGGGCGCTGGATGACCGACCGCTGGATCCTCAAGATCCCCCTCTTCGGGGAGCTCCTGCGGAAAGTCGCCATCTCCCGGATCACCCGGACCCTGAGCACGCTCGTCTCCGGGGGCGTCCCGATGCTGGAGAGCCTGAAGATCACCTCCTCCACGGCCAATAACGTGCTCTTGGAGGCGGCCATGATGGAGGCGAGGCAGAAAGTGTCCGAAGGAAAGAGCCTGACCGAATCCCTGAAAGAAACGGGACATTTCCCGTTCATGCTGACCCAGATGGTCAGCGTCGGCGAGGCGACCGGCACCCTGGACGAGATGCTGACCAAGCTGGCCGATTTCTACGATGAGGAAGTCGATGCCTCGGTCTCCTCGCTCCTGTCCATCATGGAGCCGATCCTCCTCATCGCCGTCGGCGGGATGGTCGGGTCGCTGGTCATCTCCATGTACCTGCCGATCTTCAGCCTGATGCAGCAATTCTGAGGTCGAATGAGAACCCAACAGCGGCATATTTTCTGGTTCATCCTCATCCGGGCGATCGCCGTCACCTCCATCCTGGTGGCGGTCGTGATCATCCAATCCTCGACTTCCGATTTCATCCCCGTCATCCCCTTTTATTTTATTGTCCTTCTCGCCTACCTCCTCTCGCTCGTCTACCTGGGCCTCTACTTGTGGTGGAAGAAGTATACCGCTCAGGCCTACATCCAGACCGTTGTCGACCTTTTTCTGATCACCGCCCTGATCTACATCTCCGGCGGACTGTCGGGCTCTCTGTATCTTCTCTATATCTTTGCCATCGTCGCGGCGAGCATCGTCCTGTCCAACCGCGCCGCCTACATCACGGCCGGTCTGTCGGCCATCCTTTTCGGGCTCCTTGTGGACGGGCTCTATTTCGGGATAATCCCCTATTTCAGCCCCGACCAGTACCGGGAGAGGTCTCTAGGCCTCATCCTTTTCACTATGTTCCTGGCCTGGAGCCTCTTCTTCCTGATCGCCGTCCTGGCCAACCATCTGACGAACAGCCTGCGCAAGGCCAGGGAGGCGCTCCTCCTGGCCCGGAAGGAACTGGAGATCAAAGAGCGGCTGGCCTTGGCCGGTCGTTTCTCCGCCCAGCTCGCCCACGAGATCCGCAACCCTCTGGCGGCCATCTCCGGTGCGGTCCAGGTCCTCCGCGGAGAGCTCAGCCTCGACGAAGAGCAGCGGAGCCTGATGGATATCGTGGTCAAGGAATCGCAGCGGGTGTCGCAATCGATCGAGCAGTTCCTGGACCTGGCCTCACCCGGCAAGCAGGTCTTCACCTGGATCGACCTGCCGGAGGTTCTCGAGGAGACGCTGGCGCTCCTCCAGGCCGGCGGGGAGCTCAACGGACGATACACCCTGGCCGGCAATTTCTCTTCCGCTGAGCTGAGCTACTACGGCAGCCCGAACCAATTCAAACAGGTCTTTTTGAACCTGTCCAAGAACGCGCTCGCGGCCATGCCCGAGGGCGGCACTCTGAGCGTCGATTTTTCTCAGGACAAAAAAAGGGCGGCCCGGATCCGGTTCGCCGACACCGGCCGGGGCTTGAAGGAAGAAGAAAAAAAACATCTCTTCGAGCCGTTCTTCTCGCGCTTTGAGAACGGCCATGGACTGGGCCTGGCGGTCGTCCGCAGTATCGTTGACGATTATGACGGCCGGATCGAGGTCCGGTCCGAGCCCCGTCAGGGAACGGAGATCACCCTGGTCTTCCCGGCGCGGGAGGCGCCGCCAAGAACTGTCTCCCAAGAGGCCGCGACGCCATGAGAGAAAAACGAGAGAGACCGCTGCCCGGATGAGGACGAAAGATGGAAAGCATCCTGATCATCGATGACGAGAAAAGCCTCCTCGACCTCCTCAGCGTGGTCCTGAAAAAAGAGGGGTACCGGGTCAAGACCCTCCTGGCGCCGACCAAGGTCTTCGAGCTCATGGATAAAGAGGATTTCGACCTGCTCATCTGCGACATCAAGCTGCCCCAGATGAGCGGTATGGAGGTTCTCAAGTACGTCCGGGAGAACCGGCCCGGGATGCCGGTGATCATGATCACCGCTTACGGGAGCTTGAAGCAGGCCGTCGAGGCCCTCAAGGCCGGGGCCATCGATTATATCCTCAAGCCCTTCGACGTCGAGGAGCTCAAGATCATCATCGCCCAGGAACTCGAGAAGAGGCGGCTCAAGGAGGAAAACATCCTCCTCAAGCGAAACCTCAAAGAGAAGTACTCGTTCGAGAACATGATCGGCAAGAGCAAGGCGATGCAGGAGGTCTATGGCCTGATCGAGAAGGCCTCGGGGACGGATTCCACCGTTCTGATCAGCGGAGAGAGCGGAACAGGAAAGGAGATGGCCGCCCGGGCTCTCCATCTCCTCAGCCGGCGCGAGGAAAAACCCTTCGTCTCGATCAACTGTGCCGCCTTACCCGAAAACCTTCTGGAAAGCGAGCTCTTCGGCCACGCCAAGGGGTCGTTCACC
>JBAQGA010000209.1:0-10480 GCA_049287565.1 Candidatus Aminicenantales bacterium | reverse complement strand
GTCCCAATGCGATAATTGCGGGCCCTTACGAGCGGCAGATGGCCACGATCACTGCCACGCTGAAAAAATACGACGGGATTCCTCTGGACGGTCAAACTATCTTGTTCAAAATAGACTCCCCCCGTGGCAGCCTCGGCTATTTCGAAGACAAATTGGATTTTCTGACAAAAACCACGGACGCGAACGGCACTGTCCAGACCAGCTACTATGGTCCGCTCTGCCACGAATTGGGGAGGGAAATGACGATCTACATCCGGGCGACGGTTGCCTGGGAGGGATCCCAGTTTATTTCCGACAAAACCCCTATCTATGTTATTCGCAGCGACGAGTAACAATTGACCTTGGTCCTTGAAGCTGGTCCCGAGATAGGGAGGTTTTTCTTTCGGGACTTGTGCCTTTCTTCTTAATCGAATAAATAAACAGACCTTTTTTTTCGAATTCCCGGGAGTATTTGAACCAGAATTTTGGCGATCGTCTCAGTTCTCCGTGCCCTGAGAGTCACCTGGACACGGTGAAGCCCCCTCACCCTGGCTATGGGGGCCATAGCAGGCCCGTAAACCTGGATGCTTTTTCCTATCGTTTTGACCTGAGTGGCAAACATTCTCGCCACTGCGGCCAGCCGGCGCAAATTCTCGCCGCTGAAGACGACCTCCGCCAGGGAAGAAAAGGGCGGATAGTCAAGAAGGCGGCGGAACTTGATCTCCCTCTCGTAAAACGCCGCGTAGTCCCCCCGGGCTGCCTCCCGAATGCTGTGATGGTCGGGTGCGACCGTCTGGATAAAGACCTCGGCGCCTTTTTCCTCCCGCAGGAAACGGCAGGCCCGGGAGATTGCCTGAAATGCTTTCTGCCCCGACCGGAAGTCAGCCAAATGAAGGACCATCTCCGGATGGAGGATGCCGATGAGCGCGACCGGCGGAACTCCGGCCTGGTGGGCCAGGAATTGCGTCCCGACCAGGATATCGATTTCCCTTTTCTCAAATCCCTCCAGGAGAGATTCTCTTTTCTCCTTCCGGCCGGCTTCGTCGGCGGCGAAGATCTCGATCCGCTTCCGGGGAAATGTCCGTCTCAAATCCTCGGCCACGGCCTCGATTCCGGCGCTCCTCCTGACGGTCAGGCGCCCTCGGCAGCGCGGGCAATTCATCTCTGCCGGGACGGTCCGGCGGCAGGCATGGCAGACCAGCTTTCCTTCGTTCCTGTGGTAGGCCAAGGAAAGATCACAGCGGTCGCAGCTCGGTACGAACCCACATCGGCTGCAGACGAGATAGGAGGCATAACCCCGGCGGTTGAAAAACAACAGGACTTGCTCCTTCCCGTCCAGCCGTTCCTGGATGGCCCTGATCAGCCGGGAATCGATCAGTCCTGAACGGCCGCGGAAATCCAGGAGCGTCACTTTCGGTCTGAAGGATTCACGGCCGAGGTCGATCAGAAAACGGCCTTTTCGGGCCCGCTGGAAGGATTCGATCGTCGGAGCAGAGCTGCCCAGCACCAGGACGGCCTTCTCCTCCTTGGCCCGGAGCCTGGCGGCCCTCCTCACATCAAAGGGCAGGCCCTCCTGCTGAGAATAGCTGTCGTCTTGCTCCTCGTCGAGGATGATCAGACGGAGGTTGTCGAGCGGCGAGAAAAGCGCCGAGCGGGGTCCGACGACAACCTGGACACGGCGCTCTCTGACCTTTTGCCATTCGAGCTCTCGCTGTCTGTCCGTCATCCGGCTGTGCAGGAGCGTCAGGCCGTCTCCAAGGCTCTTCTCGAACTCCTCGATCAAGGCGGGCGACAGAGAGATCTCGGGGACGAGAAAAAGGACACGCCCCGAGGTCGAGATCGCCTCCCGAAGGAGACGGGAATAAACGGCCTTTCGCCTTCCAGCCGGACCAAAAAGGAGAAAGGGAGCGAAGGCCTTCTTCGCCATCGCCCCGGAGATCGTCCCCGCCGCCCGCCGGACCGTCTCATCCGAAGAGAAGTCCAGTTCGAGCTGGGACGATCCTCCGGCGGCCTCAGGTCGGGCCCTTCGACGCACCCGACGGACCGATTTATCGACCGAGACAAGCTCCTTTTTCCGCATCCTGGATAGGAGAGCGGAGACGTTTTTGACCCGGCTTTTCCTCTCCAGGAAAAGCGGCGAATGGGGCCTTGTTTCGAGCAGGCCCGCCAGTTGGCGTTCGTCTTCGCTGAGGAGATCTTTCTCAAAAGCCTCTTTTCCTTTCGGCGTCAGGGAGACGGAAGCCCTGCTCCTGACGAGGAAAGAAGGCGGCACTGCGAACTGGAGCACTTCTCCCCAGGGAACGAGAAAGGATCGGCCGAGCCTTCGAGCGAAGGCCAGAAGCTGGGGAGTGAAGAGAGGTGTTTCATCCAGCACCTCGGCGACGGGCTTGACATTCATGGCCCGCTGGGGCTTTTTTTTCCTGAGACCGACCACGATTCCCGTCAGCCAACGTTCTCCAAGCGGGACGAGGACGCGCGAGCCCACCTGGGCTTTCCCTTCCATCTCCTTGGGCAGAGAGTATGTGTAAGGTTGATCGAGAGGGAGGGGCAGGATGACGTCGGCGTAGAGCGTCATTTTTTGCTGAGGACGGCCATGACCTGCTTCATATCCTGCCAGACAAGCTTCTTGAGCTCCTTGTTGCCTTCATTCCGGACGATATAAGAGGGATGGAAAGTGGGCATGACGAGTATCTTCCCGTACTCGACGAAATGCCCCCTTAGCTTGGTCATCCCCGTCGGTGAGGGATAGAAAAAGTCCGTCGCCACCTTGCCCAGCGACACGATCACCCTGGGGGCGATCGCCTCGATCTGGGCGATGAGGTAGGGCTTGCAGGCCTCCATCTCTTCCCGGACCGGCGTGCGGTTCTTGGGCGGCCGGCATTTGACAACGTTGGTGATGTAGACGTCTTCGCGCCCGAAGCCCATGGCCGCAATGATCCTTGTCAGGAGCCGGCCGGCCCGGCCGACGAACGGCCGCCCCTGGGAGTCCTCGTCCGCACCCGGACCCTCGCCGACGAACATCAATTCCGCCCGGCCATTGCCCTCCCCGGGGACGGCGTGGATTCGGCCCTGAGAGAGAGGACAAAGGGTGCAGGCTAGGATCCTTTGGTCCAGGTCCTGGAGGACCTTCGACTTTTCCACGCTGCCCTTTCGCTGGATATGGGATCGGGGAACCACCTCCGTGGACGGCGCCATGCCCTCTTCCGAAACCTTCATCCGGGTCTTTCTTTTTCCCTCCGGGACAAAGATGAACTCGGCGCCGATTTCGGAGAGGAAGCGGAGTTCTCGCTCGAGGCGCTCGAGGCGCGGCTTATCTTTTTCGATCAAGCAAAACCTCGATTCGGTCCATGATCAGGCGGCTGATCTCCCGCTTGCTCGCTTTGTCCGATTCGACGACCGTCCCTTTCCGGTCGATGATCATGACCTGGTTGTCCTCGGAATCGAACCCGATGTCTTTCCGGGAAACGTCGTTGGCGACGATGAGGTCGAGCTTCTTCGCCCGGAGCTTTTTCAAGGCGCCGGCGGCGACGTCCTCGGTCTCGGCCGCGAACCCGACGATGATTCTCTTCGCCCGCCCGCCGTCCCGGCCCAGAGTGGTCAAGATATCTTCGGTCGGCACAAGCCTGAGCGTCTGCGGTGCCTCTCTCTTCTTGATCTTCTGTTGGGACCGGCCGGCCAATCGAAAATCGGCCACGGCTGCGGCCATGATCAGGGCATCGGCCCGGGCGAAGTCCTTCTTGACCTCCCGGGCCATCTCGGCGGCGGTCTCCACGGCCCGCATCTCGGCACCGGGCGGGGGGAAATGCGTGGTCGGCCCCGAAATGAGAATAACCCTGGCCCCCCGGCGCAGAGCTTCTCCAGCCAGTTCGTAGCCCATCCTCCCCGAGGAGCGGTTGGAGAGGTAGCGGACGGGATCGAGGGGTTCGCGGGTCGGCCCGGCCGTGACGAGGACGGTCCGGCCTTTCAGACTCTCGCTCCTCTCCAGAAGCTGCAGGCCGCACTCGACGATCTTGTCGGGAGCGGGCAGGCGGCCCCAGCCTTCCTCCCGGCAGGCCAGATAGCCTTTCCCGGGCAGGACGAACTCGACGCCCGCGGCCCGGAGCTTCCGGATATTGGACTGGGTCTGGGGGTGGAGATACATGGCTTCGTTCATGGCCGGGGCGATGAGCACCGGGCAACGCACGGCCAGGCAAAATGTGGACAGGAAATCATCGGCCACCCCGCCGGCCAGCTTGGCAATGACGTTGGCCGTGGCCGGGGCGATGACCAGTAGAGAAACCTCTTCAGCCAGAGAGATATGGGCGATTCGGTCCGTGCCCCCTTCTCCGAAGAGGTCGACCGCCGCTTCCCGGCCGGATAGGGCGCTGAACAACCGGGGCGAGACGAGCTTGGCCGCGTTCGGTGTCATGATAACCTGGACGGCGATCCCTTTCTTCTGGAAACCGCGGAGGATCTCGCAGGCCTTATAGATGCTGATGGAGGAGGTGACGCCCAAAGCGATTTTTTTCATGGCGGTTTCTCACCCTTTGCTACGGAAACTCTTCAGGATAGGCTGGATAGCCCGTCTCCGGGCCGAAAGAAGCGCCCGTCGGCACCGCAGGATGGACTCGAGCTCGTCAGCGGCTCTGTCGAGATCGTCGTTGACCAGGACGTAATCGAACGAGGCGTAGGCCCGGACTTCATTCCTGGCCGTGGCCATCCTTTTCCGGACGGCCCCGGCACTGTCCAGCCCCCGTCCTTCGATCCTCCTCCGCAGCTCTTCGAAGCTCGGCGGCAGGACGAAAATCAAGACGGCCGAGCGGACCTTTTTCCGGATCTGGCGGGCTCCTTGGATATCGATGTCCAGGACGATGTCTTTGGATCCGCCTTTGGCCAGCTCTTTCTTGGACGTCCCGTAATAAGCTCCATGGACGAGCGCCCACTCGACGAACTGGCCCCTCTGGACCATCCTCCGGAAGGATTCCGGGCCCACAAAATAGTAATCCTTCCCCTCGACTTCCGATTCCCGTTTCTCCCGGGTCGTGTGGGAGACCGAGAAGCGGACCTCCTCGAGATTGGCGAGGGCCCGCCGGATGAGGGTCGACTTCCCGCATCCCGATGGCCCGGATACGACGTAGATCATCTCCTTCTCTCACTCAATGTTCTGGATGTGCTGGCGGATACTTTCCACCTCACCCTTGATGACCAGACTCTCCTTAGTGATGACGATATTCTGGCTCTTGGAGTTGACGGTATTGGCTTCCCGGACGATCTCCTGGGAGAGGAAGTCCAGCATCCTTCCCACCGGCTCCTCCCGCTCCACCCTCAGCCACTGCTCGAAGGCACCGATATGGCTCTGCAGCCTCATGATCTCCTCGGCGATATCGGCCTTCTGAACGAGGTAGGCCACTTCGGCGGCGACTTTTTCTTCTTCCCCGGAGAGATTTCCGTTGAGCTCCTTCAGCCGCTGGGCCAGTCTGGCCTGAATTAAGCGCGGCTGCTTCCTGGCCAGACTTTCGATCCGGCGGAGCGACTTCTTCATCGACTGGAGGTGGCGCCGGACCTGACGGGCGGTCTCTCGCCCCTCACGGCGCCTCTCTTTAAGGACCTGATCGAGCGTCTCGTCGAAAGCCCTCTCCAGGAATGATCGCGTCTCTGAATTCAGTTCCTTGCGCCGGATCTCGACCACCTGAGGGATGCGAAAGATATTGTCCACCGAGAAGCTGACGGCCTTCCCCATGCGCTTGGACGTCTTCTCCATGGTCGCCAGGATCTTCTCGAGGAGGGCTTCGTTGATGACGATCTCCCAGCGCGACGGATCCAGGAAATCCAGGTCGATGGCCGCCTCGATGCGACCGCGGAGAAGCTTTCGTTGGGCCAGGGCGCGGAGCCTGTTTTCCAGTTCGCCGAGCGGCGCCCCTTTGTAGTTCCAGTCGAAAAAGCGATGGTTGAGACTTTTTATGCTGATCTTGACGCGGAAACCCGGCGCCGTGAACCTCCTCTCGCCGAACCCCGTCATGCTCCTCATGGGATGGCTTCCTCTTTCTCAGGGAACTGCAGGTCGAAAAGCTTGCGGTAGATGCCGTTCAAGTCGTACAGCTCGTCGTGATTCCCGGATTCGACGATGCGGCCGTTGTCCACCACGAAAATCCGGTCGGCGTTGCGGATGGTCGAGATCCGGTGGGCGATGACCAGGGTCGTGCGGTTCTTCATGACGTTGGCCAAGGCGATCTGGATGAGCCTTTCAGATTCGGTGTCCAGGGCGGAGGTGGCCTCATCGAGGATGAGGATGGGGGGGTTCTTGAGCAAGGCCCGGGCGATGGCCAGGCGCTGGCGCTGGCCGCTCGAGAGCTGCCCCCCCCTCTCACCAATCGCGGTATCGTAACCCTGGGGAAGGGCGGCGATGAACTCGTGGGCCTGGGCGGTCCGGGCCGCTTCGACGACCCGCTCGAACTGAACATCCCCCAGCCCGTAGGCGATATTGTTGCGCACGGTATCGTTGAAAAGGATGGTCTCCTGGGTCACCAGTCCCAATTGAGAGCGGAGGGAGCTCAGAGTCACCTCCTTGACGTCGATCCCGTCGATCATGATCCTTCCTGACGTCGGGTCGTAGAAGCGGGAGAGGAGGTTGATGATGGTCGTTTTCCCCGCGCCGCTGAGCCCGACGAAGGCGGCTGTTTTGTTGCGGCCCACTTCGAAGGAGACATCGCTGAGCGTCGGCCGGGTTTCGTTGTAGCAGAAGGACACCCTCTCGAAGGTCACGCTACCCTGGACGGACGGCAATGGGAAGGCCGTGGGGGCATCCTGAATCTGGGGCGTCTCCTTCAGAATCTCCCCGATGCGCTGATGACAGGCGACGGCCTGTTGGATGACGTTGTTGGCCCGATTGAGGCGGTTGATGGGAGTGTACATCATAAAGATGGCCATGACGAAGGCGCCGAAATCGCCGGGGCTGATGGCGCCCTGGGAGATGCGGCGTGTCCCCACGTAAAGGATGAAGGCTCCGACGACACCGCCGATGAATTCCATGAAGGGAGAAGAGAGGCTCCCGATCCAGGCCAGCTTCATGCTCGTCCGGAAATAGCTGGCCGTCGCCTGGAAGAATTTCCTGATCTCGAACTCTTCGCTGGTGAAGGCCTTGATGATCCGGTTGCCGGTGATGCCCTCGTGAAGGAGACTGTAGATCTGGGACATCTTTTTCTGGCCGACCAGACTTTTTCTCTTGAGCTGGCGGCTGAACAGGGCCAAGGGGATAACGGCCAGCGGGGTGACGACAAAGGCGGCGATGGCCAGGCGGAAGTCGATGACAAAGACACCCACCAGGAGGGCGAAAAGGATGAACATCTCTTCGATGAAGTCGGCCATACTCCCCGAGATGGCCTGGTGGATCTTGTCCACGTCGTTGGTCAAGCGCGACATCAGATCCCCGGTGGGCGCCCGGTCGAAGAAGCTGCTGGACTGGTAGACAAGATGAGTGAAGAGGTCGTCGCGCAGCCGCTTGACCACCCGATGCCCCACTCCCTTCATGAAATACGAGGAGAGGAAAGTGAACAGCCCCTTGCCGAAAATGACGATCAGGACAAGCAGGGGCAGAAACTTGACGAGCCGGGTTTCGTCGATGCGCAGAAATCGAAAAAGGACATCCATGAAGCGGGCCTTCCCAGGAACGGATTTAGCAGGACCCAGCTGGAAGAGCCTGTCCATGATGGGTTGGACGAGGTTGACGAAGACATAGGTGAAAAAGGCCACAAAGGCGGAACAGACGAAGGACAGGATGAGGAGCTTCTTCTCCCGACGGGCGAGCTGGAAGAGAGCGAGGATATCTTTCATTTCGCAGCCCGTCCTCCGGGTTTGCGGTCGAACAGGATGCGGGCGATCTCCAGTGCGTTGAGGGCGGAGCCGCGGGTCAGATTGTCGGTCACCGACCAGATCCAGAAGGCGCGGGGAAAAGACTCTTCCCTCTTGATCTGACCGATGAAGATCTGCTCTTTCCCGGCTACGGAGATAGAAGAGACCGCACAGGAAGAGGAGGCCGGGTTGAGCTTGAAGAGCGCTCCCTCTTTGTAAAGACCTTCCAGGTCTCGGATGTCCACCTCGGCCCGAAGCTCCAAATAGGCCATGACAGAATACGTATGGAAGACAGGCGCCTGGACCATCGACAAAGAGAGAGGCAGACCGGGAAGGTCGAGGACCTTTTTAACCTCGGCGACGACCTGCCGCTCTACTGAGGAGAACCCGTTGGCGTCCGGGGCCTCGGTGTGAGAGAGGATGTTGAAGGCGATCTGCTCCGGAAAGACCTCCTTTTTGAGGGAGGCGCTGGAGAGCATGGCGGTGCTCTGGCCGACCAGTTCCTCGATGCCGGACTCGTCGAAAGCCGAGACGGGCTGCAGGGCGAAGACGACCGCCTTTTCCAGGCCGAACTTGGCGATGAGTCGATGAAAAAGGGAGGAGAGGATGATCGTCAGCGGATGGGGATTGGCGATCAGCGGGAAGCGCCGAGAGGTGAGCAGCGAATCGTTCACCCCGGCCACTACATGAGGGATGTCATCCTGGCCGCTGAAAGCCTCGCTCAAGTCGATCGCTCGATAATTCTTCTCGGCGGCCAGCCGGCCGTAGATCCGGTTGGTTTCCTTGTCGGCGGCCAAGAAAACGAGGTCCATGCCTTCGAGGGCCGCGGCCGTGGGATGATGGATGACCCGGGGTTCGTCACGGAACTCGGTCAGTTTGCTGAACTCTTCCTCGACGTCTACATCAAAGAACTCGATCTGAGAGAGGGGGAATTTCTTGACGCTGAGGATGGCCTTGATCTCTTTTCCCCGCAGCGAATCGGTGCCGATCAGAGCCACCCGGAATTTCTTCTTCTGGCTGGACATTCTCGAGTGCCTCCAGGGCGGCGGCTCAGCGCTCTTTCCGGAACTCGGCCATCATCAGGTACATCTTGTCCTTCAGGGCGAGTTTGCGCTTTTTGAGTTCCCGTTCCTCGAGTTTTTCCTCTTCGCTCAAAAAACTTTTGAGTTGAAGGATTTCGAGCCTTTTTTCGCATTCCTGGTGTTCATCATGGAGCTTCCGGAAGTCCTCGTTTTCCCTGAGCATGAGCTCTTTCAGAGCCTGTTCATCCATGCGGATGCCTCCGCGCAAAGGATAGCATAAGAAAGAGGGCAATTCAATTTAGCGAGGCTCGCGGTATGGGCTCGAAGGCCCGCGAATTTCCCCCGGCGAGGGAAATTCGCTTATTTCCTCGGCTCGCTCTTCGCTTCGCGAATCCCTGCCCGCTCGCCTCCGGATGACCTTCTCGCCCATACCCCTCGCCTTGGCCCGATAGAAAGGCATTTTTTTAGTTTAGAAGGGCTTTGTCACCAAGAGGCCGCTGCGTGGCCGAAATCAGAGATTTCCGCTCAAGAATCCACAAAACATGGTCTCCAGCCGCTCGGCCAGAGCGTCCCAGGTGAATTCCTTAATTTTTCGGCAGCCGGCGTCCGCCAGGCGCCGGCGCAATCCGGGATCATCGATCAAACGCTTGATCTGCCGGGCCAGGAACCAGGGGTGGGGAAAGGGGACGACGAGGGCGGTCTTTTCATGAACCGCAAAATCGCGGGTGCCGCTGGCCGTGCAGACGACGGGAAGCCGACAGGCCATCGCCTCGGCCGTTGTGTTCGACCAGCCGGCGCGGCGCTCGGCGCCGGCGAACATGTCGGCCTGGGCAAAGAGCCAGGCCATCCGGGCTTGGGGAAGGTCGAGATAGAACTCGGAGGGCACGGATGTCTTGACGAGCGGGCGGGGGTCACGTCGATCCAATCCGACCAGGCTGTCGAAAAAAATGAGGCGGAGGCGCGGCCAATGCTTGTGGAGCCTTTCCACCGCTCTGATGACGTTATGAATCCCCTTTCTTTTTTTGTAGATGCGGCCGTAACATAAGATTCTGAATTCGTTGACTGCAGGACCGCCTCTCGGAAGTGGGAAAAAAATCTCGGGGTTGATTCCCCCGGAGGCCCGGAAACAGCGGATACCGTATTTTCCTTCGAGCCGCCGGCAGAGGCCTTCAGAATTTCCCAGAAAGCGATAACCGCGCCAGGCGGCGACCTCTTTTTCCTTTTTATGGCCTTCGAGCACGAAGTAGAAGCATTTCGCCCTGGCCTTGAGGACGTCAAACTGATCTAGGATGGAGTATTCGCTGCAGAGTCCGATGTCGAATTCAGCCTCCGAAACGGCCTCAAAAGGCCGGACCTCTCCCCGGTACTCAAGCCAATCGGGCTTCTTCCCTGCCGGTGTGAAAAGCGTGAAACTATGCCTCCTTCGGGCCAGAGCGTTGCCGATCTCGAGATAGCGGCGAACTCCGCCGAAGACCTCCACGTGGGGAAGGAGCGCCGCGATCCTCATCTGCGAATGAACCTACCATGCGCCGTCGGGTCCGTCAAGCGCGTGGAGCGATTTCTCCACCTGTCAAGTCATTTAAAAAGGTAACCATGGGAGGTATCATCTTGTCATTTAAAAACCTTACCATGATGGAGGTTGACAAGGGGGC
>JBAQGA010000208.1:0-9431 GCA_049287565.1 Candidatus Aminicenantales bacterium | reverse complement strand
CTTAAAAATAGATCCCGGTCTTTCCGCAGGCCATCGTGCTCTTGGATCAATCCTGTTGGGTATGGATTGGAATTTTCTTGAGTCCGAGGAGGAAACAAGAAAAGCTGTTGAAACCGATCCCGGAGATCCTATAGCCAATATTGTCTATCTCCAGCACTTGGCAGGTAACGGCAAAAGCGATGAGACCTTTACATGGCTCAATCGTTGGCTCAATAAAGGCGAAAAAGACATAGCCGAGCGAGAATATAATACAATTTACACAGCTATTCTATTGTGGGCGGGCTATTTTAAGGAGGCGCTTGAATTACAAAGAAGAATCATAAGCGGTCTCCCTGATTTGCGTCGGCATCATGTTTATTTACTTGCCGCAGCGTACGCCATGAATGATATGAATTCCGAGGCCCTTGCCCAGATCGAAAAGATTAAGGATCAACACTCTGTACAAGAATATGCACCATTCCAAGTAAACTACGCTTGGACTCTCGCCCGTTGCGGCAGGCGCAAAGAAGCCATGGAAAAAATGGAGGAGATCAGAACTTTCCTTATAAAGGACAACATCGATCCCGCTTATTATACAGCCTGTGTTTACGCAGGCCTCGGCGATAAGGACAAAGCTTTCGAATATTTGAACCAGGCGTATGAAAAGCACTCAACGCTCATGATAGGCCTTATATCGGATTGGTGGCTTCGCAGTCTCCATGGTGATCCCCGATTTAAAGACCTGCGGAAAAAAGTGGGATTTCCTGAAGTCCCAGCCGGTGGGAAACTATAGCGCCGATTCCGGTTGACTATCCTCCCCATTCCTTGATAACCTTTAGCCACACCTGATAAAAGGGAACAGCAGTGGCCATTAAATGTCCGAAACGTAATCTTGGTGATAGTTCTGAATCTCCGTTCACTACCTGCCCAAGCAATAGGCAGTTTATATAAATTATTTTCATTAAGGAGGGGAATATGTCACATTCTCGACTTTTTGCACCGATGGGTCTCATCATGATCCTCATGGCGACGGCTTGTCAGGCACCGGCGCCGACTGGCCTAACTGAGACAGACAAAGCCGCCATCCAAAAAGTCCTCGATGAGGCGAACAGGATAGCGAACTCTCCGACCAAAGACTGGGCGGCCTACGTGAGAGCCTACTATACAGAGGACGCCATAGTCCTACCTCCAAACGGCCCTGCGGTTCAAGGTTGGACTCTTATGGAGCCCTGGTTTGCTTCGTTTCCACGGATATCGGATTTTAGGCCGCAAATAATCGAAGTCGAAGGTCGTGGCGATCTTGCTTATGTGCGTGGGACGTACTCCATGATGCTCACTCCACCGGGAGTCACAGAGCCAATAAATGATACCGGAAAGTATATCGAAATCTGGCGGAAGCAAGCGGACGGGTCATGGAGAGTAATCCGTGACATCTTCAATTCGGACTTGTCGCTCCCGGCTCCCGAGGCAAAGGTGGAGGAGATAAAATAGTCTAGGGGCGGCCGATATAAGAGGACAATCGAGGAGTTTCTCATACTCTTCGGCCTCTGGAAGAACGCCGACCCCGGCATTCCCGAAGTCGAGGATGCCGGTAAGAGGCTGGCGGGGATGAAGGGCAAGGAATAACGTAGCTCGTCGGGCTCATAACCCGGAGGTCGTTGGTTCAAATCCAACCCCCGCTACCACCCTCCCTCTGAAGATTTCCGATTTGATATAAAACCCAAAGCCGTAAAAGGGGCGATTCTAAACAGATTTGGTGACAAATTGGTGACACGGGGAGAGGTCAATCTGATTTTCGGCCCTTTCTGTCTTGCCGAAGTTTCCTGGCGCCTTTGAGCGCCTCGGAAGCTTTTTGAGCGGCCGTGAACAAGATCCCCAACTCAATTTGACATTCCCTCCAGCCGCACTTTATACTTCCTCAAGATATCCGGCGGGGAAAATTGATATCAAGAGGCTCTTCGTGAGCATGACTGAAAACCGTATTCATATTTTCCCAAATTTCTGTTTTAGGAGAAGTCCGTGAGGAACTTTATTATTCCTAGAACTCGGCAATTGACCGCTCTTTTTTCTCTATTGGCTTTGACTATGTTCCTCGCATTTTGTTCCAAGAGCCGCCAGGGCCCAGAAAGGATCATACAGAACGGGGTGGAAATCGTCGTCAATGAAACTGAACCGTATGCTTCTCAGAATGGGGCTTATTCTGTTTCCCCGCACGAGGAATTTAGAATTGACCTGGCTGATGAAATGTATGCGAAACTGGGGCTCTCGGATATCTGGAATATTGATATCAATTCCCGGCGTCAGATCTTTCTCTTTTGTCGTCCCACAGGAGATAGCCCCCTCGTCTTTAAGTTTGATGAAAGCGGCAGGTTCTTAGGATCATTCCTCCGGTGTGGCCAAGGTCCTGGGGAGGTCCAATATCCCAGATATGAGGGAGTCACCACGCGGAGTGAAATCCTTATTTTCGATACCGGGCGGAGCGAGCTCTTTTTCTTTGATGAAGAAGGTTCGCTCCTCCGCGCGATCGATTTTCCTACGGACCTTCACCCTATCGGCCGGCCTGATATCGTTCCTCTCGAAAATGGCAATTACCTCATTCAATACTGGCGCCTCGGACCCGAACTTGAAATACACGGCCTCGTTGTTGGAGTCTTCGACCCCAATTTCAAGAAAGTAAAAGACCTTGTCGAATATGCTCTGCCCGACTCGCCCGAAAAAATCGCAAATCCGTTCGTCACGTTTCCCTTATCTGGGCACTCCCTCGACGCCATCTATATCGGCTTCATTAATAAGGACACGGAGGTCTCGGTCTATGATTTGAAGGGAGAACTGAAGCGAGTCATCCGGAAGCGATCCTCTCCGGTGGAAATCCCGCCCGAATTCGAACGCGACTTGTTGAAGCGCTTGCCGGAGAATCACGCGCTTCGAAAGAACCTCAAGCTTCCGCGCTATTTTCCGGCATCTCAGTATCTATTTGCTGATGACGTTGGTCATTTGTTTGTCGCAACTTATGAAAAGGACAATGTCACCGGCCAGAACATATGCGACGTTTATGCGCCTGACGGCGCTTTTATTGAGCGCGTGCCTCTCGGGTATTTTGATATCCTGAAATGGTGGTGGCTAGGGCAGTCACGAGACGTAGTCGCCCGAATTGGCCGTATGCTTTGTATCCGGGAAAAGGAAGACGGGTTCAGAGAGATCATCGTTTATTCCCTCCGCTGGACCTAGATTCCCGAGCACTGATTCACAGTGCGGTGTTCTCGTAGTTCAGTCTCCCGCAAGGGAGGTGTGGGTTCATTTCCCTCCTCCGGCATGTCTTAATTCCCTTTACTTTCAGCGATTTAAGAGAGTCAAACTCTTTTTTTCTTCCTCGATCGCTCCAAACATCCACCGGGCAAAGTATATTCTGGGGCCGTCTGGAAAAGTGCATCAACACCTCTCTATTGTTCACAAGGCCGGAGCGGCCTAGGGCCTCTAAATCCAGAGTTGCAACTTTTTCCTGTTCAAGTTAATAATGAGGGCGTGAATTCCGGATCGAAATTCCTATCTTTTTAAGGAGCGTCGTCATGAGACATAAACCAAACCCATTTCGCTTTTGGCTTGCCTTTGGACTGATTCTCTTTTTTTCTGGGTTTTTCGCTCAAATCGCCGAAGGCCAGAAAAAAGTCACGTCTCCCCAAGAATTTTTCGGGTTTCAACTCGGAAGTGACCGGAAAATCGCCCGCTGGGACAAGATCGTCGATTACTTCGCGGTCCTGGAAAGGGAGAGCGACAAAATCAAAGTCATCAACATGGGCCCTTCCACAATGGACAATCCCTTTCTCCTGGTCATCATTTCCTCCGAAGAAAATTTGTCCAAGCTCGACCGTCTCCAAGCCGTGAATGCCAGGCTGAGCGACCCGCGAGGAATACCTGAAGCAGAAATCGAAGAACTGATCAAGGAGGGTAAGGCAGTTATCTGCCAGTCCATGAGCCTTCACGCCACAGAGATCGGCGGCACCCAGATGGCCCCCGAACTGACCTATGATCTCCTGACAAGGGAAGATGAGGAAACGAGGCGGATCCTGGATAACGTGGTTTTCTTCCTGATTCCCAGCTTCAATCCCGACGGACAAATCATGGTCACCGACTGGTACAACAAAACCCTTGGCACCGAGTACGAGGGCGCAGGACTTCCCTGGCTGTATCACAAGTATGCCGGCCACGATAACAACCGGGACGGCGACTTTCTCAACCTGGTCGAATCGGTGTATGCGGCCAAGATCATGTACAGGGATTGGACCCCCCAGGCTTACATCGATCATCACCACATGGGAAGTTACGGCGCCAGATACTATATTCCTCCTTATTGCGATCCGATCCGCCCTTTTGCCGATCCCCTCATCTGGCGGGAGATGAGTTGGTACGGTGCTCATATCGCCTATAAATTGGAAGAAAACGGCAAGTCCGGCATCCTCAACGCGGCCCAGTTTCCCGGCTGGGGCCATTTTGGCTGGCACTGGATCACACCCTTCCATAACATCGCAGGCATGCTCACCGAATCGGCCAGCGCCAATCTGGCGACACCGCTATACATTCACCCCGAACAGCTCGAGGGAGGATCCCGGCTGTTCCCGGAATACAAAGCCCAAACCACCTTCCCTCACCCGTGGCCGGGGGGATGGTGGAAGCTTCGGGATATCGTCGAACAGCAGAAGATCTCCGCCTGGGCGCTTCTGGATCTCGCAGCCCGGAATAAGGACACTGTCCTCCGGAACGCCTACCTGAAAGCCAAACGACAAACAGAACGCGGCGCTCAAGGAAAGCCCAAAGCTTATGTTATCCCAATCAACCAGCATGATCCCCTGACCGTGATCAAGATGATCAATACACTGCTCCTCTCCGGGGTCGAAATCAAACAGGCCAAGAAGGATATTGTCATCGGCAACGCCTTCTACCCGGAAGGTTCTTTCGTTATCTCGCTGGCTCAACCAAAGATGGGTTTGATCAGAAATTTGCTCGGACGGACTTTCTATCCCGATAACGAATGGACACGGGACAAGGAGGATGGAAATCCGCTCCGGCCTTATGACCTGGCGACGCACACCATGAACGAGTTCATGGGTGTCCGGGTCGACCCGGTCGATGAGACCATTGAAAGCGACATCCAAATTATTTCAGGCCAAATTCCGGTGATAGGGGAGGTCGAAGCCGGCGGAATCGGCTATGTGCTGGATGGCTGTCTGAACGCCAGCTTCAAAGCCGTGAATTTGCTCCTTGAGAAGGGCATCAAGGTAAAGAGAATCGATCAGACGGCGTCAGGACTTCGTCAGGGCGATTTCATTGTCTCAAGTGGCTCAGAAGACGCTCTGAAGAAAATCGCCGAACAAACCGGCGTTGACTTTAAAGCGCTGAAGTCTGAGATCAATGAGGGCATCCATGATTTGAAGAAATCCCGTGTCGGCATGTATCAACGCTACTATGGAGGCAATATGGATGAGGGCTGGACTCGCCTTCTCCTCGAGATGTTCGCCTTCCCCTATACCTCCCTGATGGATGCCGAGATCAAAAAGGGAAATCTCCAGGCAAGGTATGACATCATCGTTCTCCCCGACGATTCACCGGAAATGATCAGGGGAGAAATCCCCGAAAGATACCGACGCTTTATTTCCGCCGTTCCGACTGAATACCGGAGCGGCATCGGCAAGGAAGGTGTCGAAGCGCTCAAGGATTTTGTAGAGAAGGGAGGAATACTAGTCACGCTTGGGGAAGCCTGTGGATTCGCCATCGATCAGTTTGCCCTGCGTGTCCGAGACTCCTTGGAAAACCTCCCCTCCAAGCAATTCTTCTGTCCGGGTTCAACGATCAAAGTGAATTTCGATAACACTCATCCTCTGGCTTATGGCATGCCGTCGGAGGGATTCATACTCTTTAGCTCCGGCCAAGCCTTCGATATCCTGCCGGGTCAAAACAATGAAATGTACGAGACTGTTGTCCGCTATCAAGAGAGGGATCTCTTGCAAAGCGGTTGGCTCATCGGCGAAGAGCACCTGTCCGGCAAACCGGCCATGGTTCGAGCCAAACTCGGCCAAGGCCAGGTGATCCTCATCGGATTCCGGACCCAGAACCGCTGCCAGACCCATGGTACGTTCAAGCTCTTCTTCAACGCCTTGATGCAATGATTCCCTGCTTCGGTGATTGACATCGGCGCAGTCGATTTTGATAATGGACTCCAATGAATCTAATAACTGGAAGGGAGAATGACGTGAGCATGAGCAACAGGACAAGATCCAAATGGCCCTATGTCTCTCTCGCACTGGTTTTATCCATCGGTCTTTTCGCTCTGTCTCCGCAGTTTCGCGCCCAGTCCGACCCCTGGAACGAGCCTGAGGCCGGCTGCACCAGTATTATGGCCGGACGCCTGGCCACGACCGACGGATCGGTGATCACCGCCCACACCTGCGACGGCAACTACCGACAGTGGGTGAATATCGTGCCTGCCGCCCAGCATTACGAGGGTGGTACAACCAAGGTCTACCGGGGCAAGATGCACACCGAGACATCGACCGATCCCCGTGACGTCACCGAGAAAGGCGAGGTCCCCGACATCAAGGAAACATATGCTTTCCTGAACACGGCCTATCCTTGCCTGAACGAGCATCAGCTGGCCATCGGCGAAGCGACGATCGGCGGCAAGAAGGAGCTCTTCAACAGCGCCGGCACTTTCATGATCGAGGAGGTCGAAAGGCTTATGCTCGAGCGCTCGACCACGGCCCGCGAGGCCATCCAGCTGGCCGGCAAGCTGGTCAAAGAATACGGTTACGGCGACTGGGGAGAATGCATCACCATTGCCGATAAAAAAGAGGTCTGGCAGTTCGAGATCTTTGGCACCGGCCTCCGGGAGAAGAGCGCCATCTGGGCGGCCGTCCGCATCCCCGATGACCACATCGGCATCTCGGCCAACATCCCGCGTATCGGTGAACTCAAGCTCGACGACCCGGATTACTACATGGCCTCAGACAATGTCATCTCTTTCGCCGTCGAGAAAGGCTGGTGGGATCCAAAAAGCGGCGAGCCGTTCAAGTTCTGGAAGGCTTATAGCGGGCAGAAGCCGTTTTCGACCCGCGAATACTACGTCCTCAGCCGTCTCGCCCCCTCCTTGAACCTGAGTATGGAGGCAGAGGAACTTCCTTTCTCGGTCAAACCGGACCAGAAGGTCTCGGTCCGCGAGATCCTGAAGATGTATCGGGAAACCTACGAGGGGACAGAGCTGGACATGACCAAGAACCTGCTCGTCGAGGACCGGAGAAGCGGAGGGACGGCCAAGAGCCCTCTGGCCAATCCCTGGATGTCGAGGGACATGTTCACGCTCCTCAATACCCTCAATCCGGGCGTCATCGAGCGGGCCCGGACGATCGCCATCGCCGGCTGCGCCTATGCCACCGTCCTCCAGTGTCGCGGTTGGCTGCCCGACCCGGTCGGCGGGATCTGCTGGTTCGCCTTCGACAATCCCGCCCAGAGCGCCCGCACTCCGATCTTCTCGGGAGTCACCGAGCTTCCGCCAAGCTTTGAGATCTGCGCCCAGCACCGCTTTCGGACCGATTCGGCGGCCTGGGCCTTCCGCAGGGCCAACCGGTTGGCCACGATCCGCTGGGGCGCTACCAAGGACATTATGGCCGCGACCATCAAGGAATTCGAGGACAAAGCCTTCGAAGACCTGCCGTATCTAGAGAAGCGGGCGGTCGAGCTCTACGGAAAAGGGGATAATCCCGAGAGCATCAAGAAGGTCAAGGACTTTCTCACCAAATACACCAATGATTTCGCCTGCGCCGCTATGAGCAAGTACTGGGAGCTCGGGGACCAATTCTGGACGATGTTCTCCCGGGGTTTCTAAGGCCGGGATCAGCCTGTTTTTTCCCTTTCCGGGGCGACTTTCGGCGACTAAATTCAAGGTCACGCGGTAACTCGCGTCTGCTGCTTTGAGTTTTGTCGACCAATTTTTGTCTTTTTTCAACTTTCTTCTGTCTGGGGCGACTAAACCTCTGGAGAAACAACTATGTGGCCAAAAATGACGTCGCCGAATGATCAACAGGCGCTAGCGTCCTATTCCGGTAACGGCTGGCGGATTCTGGTGGTCGAGGACGAGGCCATCATCGCCATGGATATCCAGAATATCCTGAAGAAGATCGGTTACTCCAGTGCCGAGGTCGTCCACTCGGGGGAAGAGTCCATCCAGAAAGTGGCCTCCGGGCATCCGCATCTCGTCCTCATGGACATCAAGCTGAAAGGAAGCCTAGACGGCATCGAGGCCGCGCATCAGATCTTCCATCAGTACAACGTTCCCGTGGTCTATATCACGGCCTACGGCGATGAAAACACCCTGAAAAGGGCCAACGGGACGGCCCGTTTCGGCTATATCACCAAGCCGTTCGAGGAGAACGAGCTCGAAATGACCATCCAAGGCGCCCTTCAAAAGGCGTACATCTGACCCCTGTTCCTGAGTCTTTTTCTCTCTTCTGGCCTCCTCAAAATCGTTTGTCACCTCAGAATGAAGCCATGACGGAGGGGATCTGAGGGGTCGATTAAGAACTCGCCCCGGCCCGTGATGAAAGCGCTTCCCGTCACCTTTGGGATAACGGCCTCATAGGGGCCAAATCGTGTTGTCGCCTCGATATAACCTGAAAAGCAGGTTCCGAGGATGCTTTCCACGATGAAAGGCCGGCCTTTCTCGAGCTCTCCCCGGGCGAAAAGCAGCGCCGCTCTGCCGCTGACCCCGGTCCCCGTAGGGCTGCGGTCCACCTCACCCTCGGCGAAGACACAGACATGACGGCTGTGATGCGCTGGGTCTGAAGGCTCGCCGACGAAGATCGTCCCATAAAGAAACCCGAGATCGGGCTCCAAGGGGTGTTGGATGAGAATCGTCTCCTGAACGGCCCGTTTCACCCTCATTCCCACCTCCATCAAGCGGCGGAACTCCCCGGGGACCAGGCGAAGGTCCAGGCTCTTGGCCGAACAGAACGCATAGAACGCCCCCCCGAAAGCGATGTCCACCTTGACTCGTCCAAGTCCGGGGACTTCGACCTGCTCACCCAGAGCGTAGACAAAGGAGGGGACGTTGAGAAAGGAGACTTCCCGGACCCGGCCGTTCTCGACTTTCGCCTGGGCCGTCACCAACCCGGCCGGCGTATCGATCCTAAGGACGGGCTCATCCTCTTCAACCATGATCATCCCCGTTTCTATGGCGACCGTGACGAAGGCGATGATGCCGTGTCCACACATAGTGCTGAATCCCTCGTTATGGAGGAAAAGAACGCCAAAGTGGCTTCCTGGAGAGACGGGTTCCGTCGGTATACAGCCGTACATATCGGCATGTCCCCTCGGTTCCCAAAGCAGGGCGGTGCGCAGGTTATCCAGGTTCTCCCTTGCATACCGCCGTTTTTCCAGGATGCTTTTTCCCGGGATAGGGGGGAGGC
>JBAQGA010000207.1:0-12015 GCA_049287565.1 Candidatus Aminicenantales bacterium | reverse complement strand
CTGTAAATCATTACAACTACCCCCCTCTCCTCAATCCTCCCCCACAAGGGGGGAGGAGAAAAGGAACATCTCTATTCTTCTTAGAACTGGCCGGTGGAACCGAAGCCGCCCTCGCCGCGCGCCGTCTCGTCGAGATCATCCTCCCCGACATCGACGACCTCGACCACTTGGACCGGCTGGATGAGCATCTGGGCGACTTTCTGGCCCTGCTTGAAAACATAAGGCTTCCTGCCCAGGTTGACCATGACGACTTTGACCTCGCCCCGGTAGCCGGCATCGACCACGCCCGCCAGCCTATGGACACCCTGGAGCGAGAGCCCGCTTTTGTCCCAGATCAGTCCGACGTACCCCTCGGGGATGGCCATCTTGACGCCGGTCGGGACGGCCTTCACCTCTCCCGCGCCGAGCACAGCCTCCTCGGCCGCGAACAGGTCCATGCCGGCGTCTCCCGGATGACTATAAGCTGGCAGCCTGGCCCCGGTGCTGATTCTCTTGACTCTCAGCTTCATTGCTCGTCTTGCCCTCCGGCTCGCTGTTCTCTCTGCGAATTAATGCTAGTGTCCCCATAATTCAAACCCCCTCGACCCGGACCTCATCGAAATATGGTTTAACCAGCTCGGCTATGCGGCTGATGGTCTCCTCCGGGTAGGGATCGACCTGGGCGAAGAGCTTGTCCAACGTATTCCGGTTCGAATACTGCTGGATCTGGAAGCGCTTGGCCCGGTGGAGCATCTGGGCGATCTCCAGAAGGTCCTTCTCCCCGACCAGCCCGGGGACGACCGTGGTCCGGAAGGTGTAGGGCAGCTCGCACTTCCGGACGATCTCGATGCTGCGGGCGATGTCGTCCTCGCTGACCTCGGACCGCGTCACCTGCTTGTACTTGTGGAGGGGCGCCTTGACATCCATGGCGATATGATCGACAAGCTGGGAGCCGATAAGATCGGCCAGCCGGTCCGGCCGCGACCCGTTGGTGTCCAGTTTGACCAGCATGTTCCGGTCCTTGATGACCCGGAGCAACACCTCCAGGTCGTCCCAGATGAGCGGCTCGCCGCCGGTGACACAGACCGCCTCCAGCCAGTCCCGGCGGCTCTCGAGAAAGGTGATGAAATAGTCCAGAGGAATGGTGTCGAGCGCCTCCGGCCTGAGGACGAGGTCGGCGTTATGGCAGAAGGGACAGCGGAAATTGCACCCGCCCAGAAAAACCGTCGCTGAGATGAACCCCGGGAAATCAAGGGGCGCGAACTTCTCTAGGCCCTTGATCTCAACCAACCGTCGAGCTCCACTTGGTTGTTGAAGATCCCGAGCACCCGGCCCTCCTCGCGCAACACGAAGATGGGCAGGATGATCACCCCCTTCTCGTCGCGCTTGATCCGGCCGAGAAACTCGCGCACCCTGAGCTTCCCCTCCTTCTGGGCCAGGCTCAATTCCTCACCCCGAAGCGGCGCACTCGCCACCGCTCCCACTGCCTCCGCCGTCTGCAAGTAGCCCTTCAGGGCCTCGCACTTGTCACAATTCGGGTAGGTGAAGAGAAGATAGTCCATGGCCACCTACTGGATCTTCTCGTAAGGCGTCCGCTCCTTGAACTCCTGCTGCTTGCCGTCGTTCCAAGTCCGGATCGGCCGGAGGTAGCCGACGATTCGGGAGAAGACCTCGGTATCGGAACCGCACTTCGGGCATTTCGGGTGCTCGCCCCTCAGGTAGCCGTGATTGTAGCAGATCGAGAAGGTCGGCGTGACGCTGAAGTAGGGGATCTTGGTCTGGGCGATCTTCTTGACCAGTTTGCGGCAGGTCTCGCGGTCGATCGACTCGGGGAGGAAGCTGTGGAAGATGGTGCCGCCGGTGTAGAGGCTCTGGATGTCCTGCTGGTGCTGGAGCGCCTCGAAGACATCGCGGGTGGCATCGACGTTGAGCTGGGTGGAGTTCGTGAGGTAGGGGGTTTTTTCGGTCCCCGAGGTGATGATGTTCTTGTATTTCGCCCTGTCTTTCCGGGCCAACCGGTAGGAAGTGGATTCGGCCGGGGTGGCCTCGAGGTTGTAGAGGCTTCCCGTCTCCTCCTGGAACTGCCGCAGAATGCCGCGCATGAAGGTCAGTGTCTCGGTGGCGAATTCCTTTCCCTCGGGAGTGCCGATCCCCCGACCCAGGAGGTTCAGGCAGGCCTCGTGCATCCCGAGGATGCCGATGGTCGAGAAATGGTTGTCGAAGTGGCCGAGGTAGACGAGGGTGTAGGGCATCATCCCTTTCTGGAGCATATTGTTGACCACCTCGCGCTTGGTCTCGAGCGACTCCTTGGCCAGGACCATGAGGTCGGCGAGCTTGACGAAGAACTCCTCCTTGGTCTTGGCCTCGTAGCCGATGCGATTGAGGTTGAGGGTGACCACCCCGATCGAGCCCGTCGAATCGCCGGGGCCCCAGATATTCCCGGGGCGGCGAAGGAGCTCCCGCTGGTCGAGGTTGAGGCGGCAGCACATTGCCCGGATGTCGCCGGGATTCAAGTTGGTGCCGATGTAGTTCTGGAAGTACGGCAGCCCGTACTTGGCGGTGGCCTCGAAAAGAAGGTCGGCGATCGGCGTGTCCCAGGAGAAATCCCGGCTGAGGTTGTAGGTCGGGATGGGGAAGGTGAAGACGCGGCCCTTCTGGTCGCCCTCGATCATGAGCTCGAGGAAGGCCCGGTTGATCATGTCCATCTCTTCCTGGTAGTCGCCATAGACCGAGTCCTGTTCGACCCCGCCGACGACGACCTTTTTGTCCCTCATGTCGTCCGGGATGGTAAGGTCGAAAGTGAGGTTGGAGAAGGGCGTCTGCCAGCCCCAACGCGAGGGCACGTTGAGGCCGAAGATGAGCTTCTGGATGTCCTGCTTGACCCGGTCGTAGTCGAGCCTGTCGGACCGGACAAAGGGCGCGAGCAGGGTATCGACCGAGGAGAATGCCTGGGCGCCGGCGAACTCGCCCTGCATCGTCCCGATGAAGTTGACCATGTGGAGGGTGGCCGTCTCGAGGTGCTTGGCCGGGTTGGAGTGGACCTGGTTGGGGACGTGGCCGAAACCCTTGCGGAGGAGCTTGTCGAGCGACCAGCCGGCGCAGTAGCCGACGATGGGATAGGAAAGATCGTGGATGTGGAACTCGCCGTCCTGGTGGGCCTTCTTGATGCGCTCGGAATAGAGGTGGTTGAGGGCGAAGTTGGAGAGGACCTCGCCGGAGACGCGGGCGTTGAGCCCGGAGAAGCTGATGACGCCCTCGTTGCTGTTCTCCCGGATCTTCCAGTCGACGTCGCTGATGTAGTCCTTGATCAGCCGCTCCAGGTTGAGGCCGGTCTTCCTGGCCTCGCGGATGGACTTGTGGCGCTCGCGGTAGAGGATGTACGACTTGGCGACATCGTGGTAGCCCTGCTTCATCAGGACCATTTCGACGATGTCCTGGATCTGCTCCACGGAAGGGGTCGTGTAACCGCCGAACTTGTCCTCGACCATGAAGGTGGCGATATCGGAGACGGTCTTGGCGGCCGCGCGGTCGTTGATGCCGTTGGCCTCCATGGCCTTGAAAACGGCGTTGGTAATCTTGTCCTGGACGAAATCGACAACAGTTCCGTCTCTTTTCTTGATCCTGGAAATACCGCGGGTCATCGTGCGCCTCCTTCCTCCCTATAGACAGCGGAAACCGGTCAAACGGCCAACCTCATGAGTGCGATATTTAGTGTATCTTGCCGGCCCAATCTACAAAATATTGTAGTTTTCGTTCTGAATCTACTCCTCTCGAAAAGTCTTGTCAAGGGTGAATTTTAAAATTTTTTTCGCCTGAATTCCTCCCCCCGATGGCTGACTTGAATAATTCATAAATACAGGAAATAATATCCCTCGCCCTTCAATGGGAGCAGAAAATGATCTGCTTCTCTCTCCCTGCGACGGGAGAAGCGAATGGCCTGCTGCTCCCTCTCCCTTTGATGGGAGAGGGTTGGGGAGAGGGTGAATATTAAGAGAGGTCAGCCATGAATAAATTCGATGTTCAAACGCCGACCCGGGAGGCCTTCGTCGACATCACCCGGCCGGTCGAGGACGAGGTTCGGAAGTCGAAAGTCCAATCGGGGCTCTGTGTGGTCTACGTGCCGCATACGACCGCCGCCGTGACCATCAACGAGAACGCCGATCCGACAGTGAGGCAGGACATCCTGATGACCTTGCGCAAGGCCGTCCCCGATTCCCTCCCCTACGCTCACTCGGAGGGGAACTCGCCCGCCCACGTCAAGAGCAGCCTGGTGGGCGCGTCCGTCCTCATCCTTGTCGAGGACGGGCGGCTTGTCCTAGGGACGTGGCAGGGGATCTTTTTCTGCGAGTTCGACGGCCCCCGCCGCCGCCAGGTCTACGTCAAGCTCATCCCCTCTTAAAAGCTATAAAATATTCTTCTTCTATTTCTTCACTTCTATCGGCTTCAGAGTTGATTTTACGTCGACATTCTTCACGTCCACCGGCAGCAGAGAATTTTTTACTTCCACTGGAATCGCCGCCACATTCACTACTTCAACGGGTAATTTATCAATAATCCCAATCAATATCGAATCCCAATTTTGTCCGGGCACCCGTTCAATCGCCTTAATTCGGACATCAACAATATCAGGTGTAGAGCCATACAGCATGGGAAATAACCTAACCTCTTGGAGGCAAATAAAAACAAGGCAAAGGGCAATGACGGAGAGAATAAATTTCGTGTAGTTGTCGACCCGCATTTTTGATTCCATCCTTTCCTCCTTTAAAAATTTCCTTTTTCCGCGAGGTGGCGAACTCCCGCTCCGGGCGATGAATCTCCCCTCCTCACCATGTTGGTAATATATCGCCGGCCGCGCGGCGATGTCAATAAAATGCGGAGGGATCGGAAATAAGGCGGGATTAAGAAGAAGGCGGGAATCTAAATGGGGAATAAATGGGGAAGGTCCAATAATATCCCTCTCCCTTGATGGGAGAGAGTGGTGGGAGAGGGTGAAAAAAATGGGGCCTTCCCGGTCTCAATCGGCCGGAAAGAAGCGGGCGGTTTTCGCCCAGGCCTCGTTATTTTCAGCCAAGATATCTTTAAGCTTCTCGACGCCCTTGAATTCAGCCAGCCAGAGAGCCAGCACCCGGGGAAAGAAATTATCGCTCGCTGACAAATCCCGCAGCAGGCGCTCCTCGATGAAATCCTTCTCCGCCGCGCCCAGCCTGTCCCAGTGGACGAGAAAAACGTAGGTCGCGTTGACGTTGAGGTCCTCGTCCACGGGCCGCATCCCGAGCGCTTTTCGCAAATATTCGCGGCCCCGGACCGCATAGGTCAGCAGCGGGTAATTATAAAGCATATAACAAGAATCATGGTGACACTAAACTTAACTCGGCGCATATGATCATGAGTTCTGAATTAAGTTAAGCGTCACCATAATTCAGGAGCACCTATGTAATGCAAAATGGCCCCCTCTCATCCTTCCCAGTCGTTACGACCCTCTCGTTATTTCACTATTCGTTATAAAGCGGGTTTCTTCGCATCTTTTTATTTTGGAAGAATCCCCCGGTCTCTTCCGTCTAAAAGCTCAAGTGGTATACTATGCCTATTTTAGAGACTTCTGACAGGAGAAGCTTCCGGCCATGAAGATAAGATTCCTGCTGATACTCCTACTCGCCTCCCCCCTCTTGTGGGCCCAGGAGAACGTCCTCACCCTGGACGCCGCCATCCGGAGGGCCCTCGAGAGAAACGAGCGGTCCCTGGCGGCCGACCAGAGCTATGCCGCCTCCGACGCGCGGGTCTCCCGGGCTCGGGCTTACTTCCTACCTCAGATCAGCGCCACCGGCGTGTATACGCGGCGGCCGTTCCAGGTGGTCAGGGATTTCCAGGGGACGCAGATCGCCGTCCAGCGCTATAACGCCCTCTCCGGCGTTATCAACCTCAACATGATCCTGTTCGATTCCCAAAGCATCCCCGGCTTCCGGAGCGCCCGTTCCGAGCGGGCCGCCCAGATGTTCGCCTCGGCCGAGGCCAAGCGGCAGTTAGCCTTTGAAGTGAGCAACGCTTATCTTGCGACCCTGGGGGTGGGCCAGGTGTTGGTCGCCTCCGAGCACCGCTACGAATACGCCAAGCAGGCGCTCGATGCCGCTCGGGCGCGTTACAAGGGCGGCCTCGTCGGGGTCAACGACGTCACCCGGGCCGAGCTCGAGTTCGCCACCGCCGAGATGGGCGTCACTCAGGTCAAAGGGCAGGTGCAGACGACTTATCTGCAGTTGGGCTATCTGTTAGATGACCCGGATATACTGGAGAGAAAGCTCGAGGTTCCGGAATTCCTGCTCAAGGCGGCCGACGAGGTCGCCCTGTGGGCAGACCGGATGATCGACCAGGCCCAGACCCGCAGGCTCGACCTCAATTCGCTGCGCCGGCTGGCCGATTCTCAGCATGCGCTGGTGATCAGTCCGACCTTGAAATGGTTCCCGGCGCTGTCCCTGACCGGCCAGTACCGCTACACGAACGAGTCGGGGTTGACCGGGAGGCCCACCAACTGGAATGTCGGAGCGACCCTGACCTGGGCGCTTTTTGATGGCTTCGCGAGGGGCGCCGAGTATGGAGAGATGAAGGCGCTAGCCAAGCTCGCCGACCTCGACGTCCAGGCCGGCATGAGACTGGTCGAGCTCCAGGTGAAGGAGGCCCAGGTCTCGCTCGAGAACCAGCGGGCCGCCCTCAAACAGGCGGTCGTCGCCCACAACGTGGCCCGGAGGAACGCCACCGAGATCGCCGAGCTCTACCGCCAGGGGCTGGCCTCGGCGCTCGAGGTGGCCGACGCCAACGTCCGGATGTTCGAGGCCGAGGTCACGCTGGTCCGGGAGCGCTATGGGCTGGCCATCTCTTACCTAAATTTCGAGGCCGCCTTGGGGCTGGACCCCTTCGGAAAGGAGCCGAAACTGTGAAGATCAAGAAGACGAGTTTATGGGTTGTCGTGGTCGTGGGTGTGGTGGCGTTGGGCTTTAGTTCGACCGGCTGCAAGAGAGGCGGCGGGGAAGCCGCCGGCGCTCCTCCCGGAAAAGCGGGCGGTCCCGGGGACAAGACGCGGATCGCCTATCCCGTGGAGGTCGAGGAGGTCAGGGTCCGATCGCTCGTCTACACGGTCAACGCCGTGGGATCGATTGAGGCTTTCGAGAAGGTCCAGGTGACGGCCAGGGTCGCCGGGGTTGTGGACCGGGTGCTTTTCGCCGAGGGCAATTTCGCCGAGGTGGGCCGAGTGCTGGTCGAGATCGAGCCGGAGAGATACAAGCTGGCGGTCGAGGCGGCCCAGGCCGCATACGAAAAAGCGCTGGCGAGCAAGGCCGACGCCGAGGCCGGGCTGAAGCGCCGCCAGACCGTGGTCGGCGAAACGCCCGGGCTCATCCCCGGGGAAGAGATAGAGACCTGGAAGACCAAGGTGCTGGTGGCGGCGAGCGAGGTGGCTCAGACCAAGGCGGCGCTCGACCAGGCCAAGCTCAATTTGCGGGACGCCTATGTGCGGGCGCCATTCAACGGCATCATCCAGACACGGACCGTGCAGACGGGGCAATATGTCCAGGTAGGGACGGTCCTGGCGACGCTGGTCCGGCGCGACCCGCTGCTGCTGCGGTTCAAGGTGCCGGATAGGGACGCCGCCCGGATCGAGGTCGGAAAGGCGGCCAACTTCCGGGTGCGGGAGGTGGACCGGGAATTTACTTCGAAGATCGTCCACGTGGCCGAGTCGGCCGACGAGAGCTCGCGGATGGTCGATATCACAGCCGAGATCAAGGAGAGCGGCGAGGAAATATTGAGGCCGGGCTCTTTCGCCGAGGTCTCGGTGCCGGTGAGCGGAGCGAGGGAAGCGCCGGTCGTGCCGCAGACGGCGGTGAGGCCCAGCGAGCGCGGGTTCCTGGCGTATGTGGTCGAGAACGGCGCCGCGGTGGAGCGCGTGCTGACTCTGGGGATGAGGACGGCAGAGGGGCTCGTCGAGGTAACCTCGGGGCTGAGCGCGGGAGAAGTGCTGGTGGTGCGGGGGGCGGAAGCGCTTCGGGACGGTGTCCCGGTGCGGATAATCGGGCCGGAAGAGGAGCCGAGCCGTGAACCTCACAGAAACTTGCGTTAGAAAGCCCGTCCTGGCCTGGATGCTGATGGCTGCCACCGTCATCTTCGGCGTGGTCGCCGCCTCGCGGATCGGCATCAGCCAGTTCCCCGACGTCGACTTCCCCAACATCACGGTCTCGGTGACCTGGGAGGGCGCCGCCCCCGAGGTCATCGAGAACGACATCATCGAGATCCTGGAGGAGGCCCTGGTCCAGGTCGAGGGGATGAAGAGTCTCACCTCGGTCTGCCGGCAGGGATCGGCTTACATCACTCTGGAGCTCGATATCTCGCGGGACGTGGATTTCGCCCTGCAGGACGTCCAGGCCAAGGTCTCCCAGGCGCAGAGGAGGCTTCCGCGGGACATCGACCCGCCGGTCATCTCCAAGAGCAATCCCGAGGACCAGCCCATCATGTTCATCTCGCTGTCCGGGCCGTTCCCGGCCCGGGTGCTGAGCGATTATGTTCAGTACAGCCTGAAAGAGAAGCTCCAGACGATCCCGGGCATCGGCGAGATCACGATGATGGGCGCCCAGGACCGGAATGTGCGCGTTTGGCTGGATGCCACCAAGCTCGACGAGAAGGGGCTGACGGTGAGGGACGTCATCGCGGCGCTCCAGAGAGAACACGTCGAGCTTCCGGCCGGGAGGCTGGAGACGTACGGGCGCGAGATGAACGTGAGGGTGCTGGGGGAAGCCATCGATCTCGAAACGCTGCGGAGGATCGTGGTCAGGGAGGTCAGCGGCAGTCCTATTTATATAAGCGATGTCGCGTTAGTCGAGGACGGTTTCGAGGACATCCGGCGGATAGCGCGCATCGACGGCGTCCAGGGACAGGGCGTCGGGTTGAAGAAGCAGCGCGGGGCCAACGCCGTGGCTGTGGCGAGGAGGGCGCGGCAGGCGATCGAGGAGTTCCAGAATACACTGCCCGAGGGCATGGCCCTCCGGGTCACCATGGACTCGACCAAGTTCATCGAGGAGTCGGTGCGGGAGATCCAGTTCGAGCTCCTGCTGTCGGTTATATTGACGGCGCTCGTATGCTGGATGTTCTTGGGATCTCTGAGCAGTACCTTGAACGTGATTCTGGCCATACCGATGTCCCTGATGGGGACGATGGCCATCATCTATTTCCTGGGGTTCACTTTTAACACCTTCACGCTGCTGGGGATGGCGTTGGCCGTGGGCATCGTGGTCGACGACGCCATCATGGTCATGGAGAATATTTTCCGTCACCGGGAGGGCGGCAAGGGACTGGTCAGGGCGGCCTTGGACGGGACCCACGAGATCGCTTTTGCGGCGCTGGCGGCGACGCTGGCCGTGGTGGCGATCTTCATCCCGGTCATCTTCATGAAGGGGATCATCGGGCGGTATTTCCTCCAGTTCGGGATCACCCTGTGCCTGGCGGTGCTGCTTTCGTACGTGGAGGCGGTGACGCTGGCGCCGGCAAGGTGCTCGCAGTTCTTGAAGACGACCCGGGAGGGGCGGAGCCGGATGGGTATGGTCGTCGACAATAGCTTCCGGTGGCTGGAGAAGACGTACGCTACGGTCCTGGGGAGGTCGCTGAAGAGACCGGTGTTGATACTGGTCGGGGCGCTGGTTTTGTTCGGGGCGGCGCTTATGGTGATGCAGATGCTCCCCGGAGAGTTTGTCCCCAGCCAGGACCAGAGCCGCCTTCGGGTGCGCTTCCAGACGGCCGTGGGCTCGGACATCGGCGAGACCGACATGCTGATGCAGAAAGTGGAAGCCATAGTCAGGGCCTACCCCGAGGTCGTCCAGCTTTTTAGCTTCGTCGGCGGTGGGGGCGGGAGCGGCGTCAACCAGGGTAGCATGTTCGTCTCGCTGTGCCCGCCCGGGGAACGCAAGTTGACCCAGACGGAGTTCCAGGGTGTGCTGAGGAGGGAGCTCAATTCGATCCCCGGGATCAGGGCCGTCATCCAGGACATGTCGCAGGCGGGGTTCACGGCGCAAAGAGGATTTCCGGTCGAGTTCAGCGTGAGAGGCAGCGACTGGGACCAGCTGGTCGAGGTCAGCCAGGACGTGATGGGGCGGCTGGCGGAGAGCGGCATGGTCGTCGACCTGGACACGGACTATCAGCTCGGAATGCCCGAGCTCCAGGTGGAGCCGGACAGGGCGGTGGCCGCGGATCTCGGGATATCGATCGACGACTTGGCCACGACGCTGAACGCGCTGGTGGGCGGAGTGCGCGTCGGGAAATACAGCACGGGAGGAAGGCGGATCGACGTGCGGCTGAAGCTTCTGGCCGAGCAGCGGTCACGGCCGGAGGATATCGCCCGGCTGAAAGTGCGGACCCAGTCGGGAGAGCTGGTGCCGCTGAGTTCGCTCGTCAACTATGAGGAGCGGCCGGTGCTCCAGGCGATTACGCGGCGGGACAGGGAACGGGCGATCTCTATTTATGCGAACGTGGCGCCGGGGAAAAGCCAGAACGAGGCGCTGCGGTACGTGGAGAGTTTGGGAAGCGGGCTGCCGGTCGGGAACAGGATCGTGCTCGGCGGGGCGAGTGTCGCCTTCAAGGAGTCGATGAGTAGCCTGGTGTTCGCGCTGTTCCTGGGGATAGCGATCGCCTATATGATTTTGGCGTCGCAGTTCAATTCGTATAAAGACCCGCTGACGGTCATCACGATCCTGCCGCTGTCGATCGCCGGGGCGGCCTTCGCGCTGCTCGTGGCCAGGCAGAGCCTCAACATCTTCAGCATGATCGGGCTGCTGCTCCTTATGGGGATCGTCAAGAAGAATTCGATCATCCTGGTGGATTATGCGAATGCATACAGGAACAAGGGGTTCGATGCGCGGGAATCGATGAAGCGGGCGGGACCGATCAGACTGCGGCCGATATTGATGACGGCGACGGCCACGATGATGGCCGCCATCCCGCCGGCGCTGGGGCTGGGACCGGGAGCGGAGATCAGGGCGCCGATGGCCATCGCGGTCATCGGAGGGCTGGTGCTGTCGACGATATTGAGTTTGGTGGTGGTGCCTTCTTTTTACGTCATTGCGGACCGGGTGTTCAAGCGCCGGCGCAGGCCGGTCGAGGAAGAAGAGAAGGGCGGCGCGGAGAGCAAGGCGGCACCCGAAGTCGCCCCCGGCCCCTAATTAAGTTGACACCTTAATTCTGCTCCTCCTCCCTCGCCCTTTGATGGAAGAGCGTCGTGAAGAGGAAGAAGAATTACGAGTTGCTTGCTACAGTATCTTGATCTGGAGGCGTTTGCCCAACGCTGATGCGACCTTCTCCAACGTGGAAAGCCTGATATCGCGGGAGTGATTTTCGATTCTAGAGACAGCGGTTTTTTTGCTCTTAATGCGGCGCGCAAGTTCTTCCTGGGTCAGCCCGGCCGCCTTCCGGGCCTCTTTTAGAACGGCTCCGATCTTGAACTTCTGATATCCTTCCTCGAGCCCGGCCGCGAAGGCACGGTCGATCTTCTTTCTTTTCCTGATATATGTCTTAAGATCGCTCATGGTTGGCTTTCCTCTTTAAGTAGTCCCTTTTATAAGCTGCAGCTCTATGAATCTCATTTCTGGGCGTCTTTTCCGTCTTCTTGATAAAACCATGAGTTAACACAATAGAAGACTCGCTCCCGAAGAAACAGAGAATCCGATAAGCTCCGGAAGCAAAGTTGATCCGGCATTCCCAGATTTCATCCGTCCCAGGCAGCTTATTGAAGTAGGAGGCCGGCACAAATTCTAACTCTTCCAATAATCTGAGCACCCAAGCGATTTTTTGAGTAACTTTACCCGGCAATGCGTCAAGAAAACATTCAACCGGACACTTGCCGTTAGCGGACCTATAAAAGGCAACTTTTCTTTCCTTCATGAAGGTTAACTTAAATGTTAACTTTTGTCAAACTATCATCACTCGATTGATGACGCTTTAAAATTCAATAAGACAGACGACTCAAATCGGGTACTTTGCTCATTCCTCCTCTCCCCCATCCTCCCCCGC
>JBAQGA010000206.1:0-9582 GCA_049287565.1 Candidatus Aminicenantales bacterium | reverse complement strand
CCAGACGCTGGGCTTCGATTTGTTGAAGGAGATCCATTGTCCCTCCTGATAATGTAGCACTATTGCTACACTAACAGAGATCTGCCCTCCTGTCAAGCCCCTTAACCCATTTCTATGACGTAGGCCCGGTAGGACGGGAGGGATTGACAAAAGCCCGGGGCCGCATGACCGAATTGCGCCAGTTCATGGCCGAGCGCGCGATTAAAACGGGCGACCGCACGGGATATCTTGAACTCCATTTTCACGAAGCTGTGGATCCTCTAACGGCGAATTCCTATAAGGCGTTTCGCAGGCTCTGCTCGCAAAAAGAATGGGAGTCTTATGAGTCGAGACTGCTGAAGAGGCTGCCGCATGCTGCGACTGTTGAACAGATCAAGATTCAGTTGTTGCGCGGGGAGCAGGACGAGGCGGCGCAGATCTTATCGCGCGAGCGCTTCGATCGTTATATGAGTTACGAGCTTTTGGGTGCGGCCAGACGGCTGGAACCTAGCCACCCGGAACAGGTGCTGACATTCTATCGATCGGGAATAGGGAGTCTAAACCGGCCTATGCCCCGAAAGGAGTATGCCGGGATCGCCCGGGTTCTGGAAATGATACGCCGGATCATGCTCGAATTCCTGAAGGATGCCGAGCGTTGGCGCAATTTCAAACACGATATCCAACGCAAGACGGAGCGCTGGCCGGCTTTTCAGGAAGAGGTGGCGAAATGTATCCGCGACTGGCGGGAAGGAAAAGACTGAGACTATGACCGGTTTGACCTCACCATCGAAGAGGCGATGCCTCCTCGCTCGTTCGGCTCGTCTAGACAGAATGATCGCCGAGGCAACGGTTGATTGCTACAACGAATCCGAACAACTCTGCGGCATTTTCACGATGCTTGAAGAAAAGCTCGCCCTTCCGTTCTCGACATCCGTGTTGGGGATGACGGTGATCGTCGAGCGCCTAGACCTGACGGACGCGGAAGATATAGTGGCCGTTTGTCGTCGCGGGCGTTTGCGCCAAAGGATTCCCCTGCTCGATTTGCCCTTGCCTGATACCAGGCCGACAGGGGCGGAATGGATCGACGCCTATCGGCAATGGTGCCGGGCGAGATAACAGGGAACCCTAAAATTTTCTGGGCGACGTCCAGGAAGAACTCCGTTAGCCAAATATCCAAGATTTCGGGACTCTTATTTCCGGGATCGGTATTGCTTTGCGATCTCTTTGAGAAGATCAGGCATCAACTGAAGCGAAGAGTTAGCGTCGGTTCTTAGATTTTCGATAAGGTATGCCCTTGCATCGAGGTTACGATTAATGTAACCTAATAGCGCGATGCAAACGGTCACAGAACTGGTGTTTCGTCTCTCGCCCCCCGGAGGGGTGTTCGACGAAACGGTCATCCGGAATCTCCTCGCCGACCGGTCGGAATCAGCCCGGAAAGTGCTTGTCCACCGCGCCGTCGCCGCGGGCGAGGTCCTTCGGCTCAAGCCGGGCCTCTTCCTACTCGCTCCGGAATTCAGGAAAACGCATCCTCATCCATTCGTCATCGCCGCGATCCTGCATTCACCTTCACATGTAAGCCTTGAGACTGCCTTGGCCCACCACGGCCTCATCCCGGAAGCGGTTTACCAGGTCGGCAGTGTGACCTCCTCACGCAGCCGCACTTTCCAAACCCCGGTTGGCGTCTTTAGTTTCGTGCGAGTCCCAGCCGTTGATCCAAGGGCCGGAGTTCAAGCCATCAAAGTCGACGGCCAGAACTGGGCTTTCGTTGCCACCCCCCTGCGGGCCATCGCCGACCTCGTCTACACGAGAAAGGGCGTAACCTGGGAGAAGGACGGTTTGGGCTTCCTGACGGATTCCATGCGCATCGAGCGGGAGGATCTGGCAAACGTGGATTGGGAGGACCTGAACGAAGTGTGCGTGAGCCTCCGCGACCACCGGACCAGGGACTATCTGCGGGGGCTCTCGCGGGAGCTTGTAGAGCAGAGAACATGATCCATAGGGTTCTTGAGGAAAAAATCCGGGAATATCCGATTCCGAGCGCTCTCGACCAAGAGAATGTGCTGCAGGAGATCGTTCAACACGTGATCCTGGCAAGCCTCTCCCGCGCCGGGCTTTTCTCGAGAGCGCGGGCGGTTTTTCACGGCGGGACCTGCCTCCGGATCATGCACGGGATGAACCGTTTTTCCGAGGACCTCGATTTCCTCTTGAAAACGCCTAATCCAGGCTTCACCTGGCGGGAATACCTCGAGCATGTCGTCCGGGACGGATTGGGCGAGGGCCTGAGCTTCACCGCTCAAGACAAGGCCGAAGACGGGATGGCGGTCAAGAAAGCGCTCCTCCGGACAGACGCGTTTGGCAAAGACATGGCCAACGTCCTGCCGTATGCCAGGGACCCGCGGAAACTCATCAAAGTGCGGCTTGAGATCGACGTGAATCCTCCCTCCGGTTCGAGCTTTGAAACCCGGTATATCGCCTTCCCCGTGACCACGGCCATTACGACACAAGGCCTTGGATCGAGCTTCGCCATGAAGATGGCCGCAATGCTTGGCCGGACATATGTGAAGGGCCGGGATTGGTACGATTTCATCTGGTATGTCAACAAAAAGATCGTCCCAGACCTGGGGCTCTTGGAACGCTCGCTGGCGCAGCAGGGGCCCTTGGCGGGCCTCAAGATCAAGATCGATCACGCTTGGGTTGAGGGGAGCTTGAGGGAAAAAATCACCGGGGTCGATTGGCGTGTCGCCCGACAGGACGTCGAACGCTTCCTCCCCCTCCGGGAGCAGGAAACCCTCAAGCTCTGGGGAAGGGAGTTCTTTCTCCATCACCTGGGAAACATGCTTTGGCCATAAGGGCGGTCCCTCGCACTGACAGGAGAGCCGGGACGGGGTAATGCTCAAGCTTGGGTAGCAGAAAACGATGCTCACCCAACAACCTCGGTTTTTTCTCTTTGACTGCGAGACGACCGGACTGCCCCGCACCCGCTATTTTTCTCCCGATGACGTCGAGGGATGGCCCCGTCTCGTCCAGGTCGCCTGGGGCCGCTTTGACTCCCGGGGAAACGCGGAAGAGGCGGCCTGCCATATCATCCGGCCGGACGGGTTCAGGATCCCCGCCGACGCAACGAAAATCCACGGCATTACCCAGGCTCGCGCCCTTCGGGCGGGCAGAGAGCTGGGTGAAGTCCTGGACGAGTTCCTGGGGGCGGCGGAGAGGCCGGGCACCGTCCTTGTCGCTCACAACCTGGACTATGATTTCGGCGTGATCGGGGGCGAGCTCGTCCGGATGGGCAAGCCGCTCCGGTTCCTGGACATCCCCGGCATCTGCACGATGAAATCGACGACTGACTTATGCCGTCTGCCAAGGCCTGGCGGATTCGGTTTCAAGTGGCCGACGCTCGAAGAACTGCACGTGCATTTGTTCGGCCGCGCCTATGAGGGTGCTCATGACGCCGCCCGCGACCTCGAAGCCTGCGCCCGTTCATTCTTCAGGCTTTGGCAGGCCGGACACTACCCTTCGCTATAGGATCAGAGGGCTAACTTCCTGGACGCATGGGCCGGCCCCCGTCCTTCGAATTGAAATCCAAGCCCCAAGAAAGCCCAAGGGGTTGGCAAAGTACATCCCCGACGATTGCGTTTCTCAAGTCAACTGCCGGATAATGTCACTGTTTGAAATCAAAGCAAATCCCGACAACGAACTCGGGCGGGTTGATAAAGAGCAATATCTGCCTCTTTTCTTCATCGGTCCGGCAATTGACCCGCCGCCTAGGAATGTGATAATTAGGTGCTCGCAGATATCCATTTTCTTAGCCTGGCCAGATTTCTTAAGATGCTAGGGGAAACCTCCGGATGACTATCCCGCTTCATGCCGGCGACCGCGTCCTCGTTCGGGATCGCCCCTGGGTCGTGCGGGAGGTCAACGCACCCTACTCCACGCAAGCGATTTTGAAACTGCATGCTCTTGACGAGACCTTTCCGCCTCAATTGACAGTGATCTCTCCTCCTGAAGAGGTCTCCGTCCTTCCGGGCCAGGCCGTTCAATTCGACCTCCGCGGAATCGACTCCTTTTCCGCCTGGTCCCGGGCGCACCGTATGCTCGGCGCGTCCCTCATTAGAGAATCCGGTGTCCTCACTGGAGTTCGCTTCGGCCGCGTCGCCCTCGAAGCATATCAACTTGCGCCAACCCTTCGCATCCTGGCCAAGGTAAGGCCGACGCTTCTCATCGCCGACGATGTCGGCCTGGGCAAGACGATCGAAGCCGGCCTCGCGCTTCTCGAGCTCATGGCCCGCGGCCGGGCCTCTCGCGTTCTGGTCGTGACACCCCCGGGACTCATGGACCAATGGCATGATGAGCTTCTCGACAAGTTCGGCCTCGAATTCACGATCATCGGGAATGCCGCGGAGCTGGCCGCCGTTCAAACAAGCCTTCCGGCCGGCGTCAGCCCCTGGGACGCTCTTCCCCGCGTCATCACTTCCCTGGATTTCCTGAAAAAAGAGACCGTCCGCAACCGCGCCCTGCGCAAACGATGGGACCTCGTCATCGTCGATGAAGCCCACGCGCTCGCCGAAGCCGGCACTCCCGAAAACCCCTACCGAACACAGCGAACCCGGCTCGGCACAGCGCTCCGCGATTCATCCCGCGGACTCCTTCTCCTGACCGCGACTCCGCATAACGGCTATTCCCATTCCTTCCGCTCTCTCATCGAACTCGTCGAGCCCACCCTGGCCACGTTCTACGGATCGCCGGCTGACCTCGAGCGCCGCATGGAGGCGGCGCGCATCCGCCGCATGAAATCCCAGATCGTCCGCCGGCTTACCGACGGAAAAGAAGTTCCTCTCTTTCCGAAGCGGCATGTCTCGGGAATCCCGGTCACGAACCTGAGCGAGCCCGAAAAGGAGCTTCTCAAGAAAGTCGCCTCCTACTGCTCGCGGACGGCCCGTCAGGCTCAGGAAACAGAAGACTCGGAGCTCATCGGGTTCGCCATGCAGATCGTCAAAAAGCGCGCCCTCTCGAGCCACGCCGCGCTCAAAAAAACGCTCGATTGCCGGCTGGAATCCCTGCGCAAAGAAGAACTCAGAGAAGAGCCTCCGTCTCCCGCCGAGGTCCGCGACCTCCGCTCCGACATCCCCCTCACCGAATCCACTGCCGAAAGAACTGCCCTCAAGGTCATAAGAAGCGCCATTCCCCGCGATGAACGCCGCCGCAAAGCAGAGGTCAGCGCTATCAGCGGGATCCGGCGCCTGATTTCAAAAATTCCTCCGCTCGACCCCAAGATCGAAGCCCTCATCGCCGAGCTCCGGAGCGTATTCTCAAGCGATCCCGGCGAAAAGGCGATCGTATTCACCGAGTACAGGGATACTCTTGAAGCCATTCAGTCCCGCTTCGACAGCGATCCGGATTTTGCCGGACGGTATGTCCTCTTCCACGGAGGCTTGAGCCGCAAGCAACGCCTGGCACGGGAGGGCGTCTTCGAAAAACCCGAGACGAGCGTCCTCCTGGCCACTGACGCCGCCTCCGAGGGCCTGAACCTTCAGAAGTCCTGCCGCCGGATCATCCATTTCGAGCTTCCCTGGAACCCGAATCGGCTCGAGCAGCGCAACGGCCGTGTCGACCGCTACGGCCAAACGAGAGAGCCGATCGTCCGCTATCTCTTCTATTTCGACAGCCCCGAAGACGATGTCCTTGACCGGCTTGTCCGAAAAATCGAAGAGATGGCCCGCCAGCGCGTCTCGACGCCCGACATTCTGGGAGTTCTTTCGGGAAAAAGCGACCTTCGGGAAGGCCTCGTCGATCTGAACCCGGAATCCTCCGGAATAGATTCACAAAAACAGCAGCTTATCCGCCTCTTCGAAGACCGGACCGCAGACTTTGTCAAAAACGCCGGGCATCTCCTCACCCTGAGCCGAAGCCAAAACGAGGAAGAGGAAAAAATTTGCCGGCTTCTCCATACCTCAGAGCCACTTCTCCCCGATGACACAGAGCTTGAAGAAATAATCGTCAGCACCCTGGGCCGTTCCGCCGTTCGTCCCGACCCGGAACACGAGGGCGTTTTTCGCATCGACGTCCCGTTGCTTTTCCGCGGAGAGAATGTGGCTCCTTCTTATCCTTCCGCCACGTTCCGGCGGTCGGTCGCGGTGCGCTTCAGGACCGACGATGTCGAATACATCACGCCTCTTCATCCCCTCGCCCGGGCCGTCTCGAAGGACGCCCGCCGCCGCCTGCTTCAAGTCTATTCGACGGGCCGCGGCCTCGCTCCTCGCCGGCTTGCCGCACGGGCCGCATCTTCCGCCGAGCCTCCCTCCGTTATTTTCACTTTCCACGGCGCAATCGGCGACGAGGACGGCGGCCTGGAGGAGCATATCCTGGCCGTCCGAGTCAATGCGGCCGGAGAAATCCTCGGTGATCCAGCCGATAACCTCCGCTGTCTTTCGGAACCCGAATCTCAGGACGAAGTGGATTCGAGCCGCCTCGAGCAGCTCTTTGCCTCGTCGTTTGATCGCCTCCGAGACCTGGCCACCCAAGAAGCGGCGCGATGGCTCGCCTTGCGCGCAGAAGAGCTGCGCGAGAAACGGAAAATATTGGCCGACCGGATGCTCAGAGACCTGGAACTCGACACCGCCGACCGGATTCGAGAAATCGAGGAAGAGGAAAAGAGAGCCCGCAAGCTTATCGAAGAAACCGGACAGCAGTGTCTCTTCGGCGAACCCGGGGACCCTGAACCGCGGAGCTTTGCCGCCCGGAAATCCGCCGTCGAATCTCTCAAAAACCGCACGCGGCAGGAAATCGAGAGCTTCACCAAGATTCCGGATCCTTGTCCTCCCCAGCCCCTGGGCGCCCTTTTTCTTGTGCCGTCCGGAGGACGCCGATGAGCCTCCGCCACCTCCGGAACGCCCGCGGATTCTTCTCAGATTATTATCTCGGAAGCGTTTTCGGCGCAGGCACAGGACGCGGCCGTAAGAAGAGGGTAACCGACCGGGACACCGGCATCGCTTTTTTACGATTCCGCCGCATCCGGGAACGCGCCGAGGGCCGTGCCGCCGATTCCGATTCCTGCCGCGAGAGGTTCAGCCGGCCTCTCCTCCGCGATGTTCTGGGATTTCATCTCGGCGCAGGCGAGAACCGCATCTACGGCCTCTATGTTTCAGCCGAAGCTGAAGAACAGGGAGACCGACCCATAATTCTTTCCTACTGCGGCGCCTGGGATGAAGACCTTGACGCCGGCCGCGGCGCGTCCAATCCCATGCTGCGTGTGGAATCGGCTCTCGCCAGAACGGGGCTTCGCTATGCTTTTCTTTTAACCGGAGAACGACTGCGCCTTATCCGCGCTCACGGAGAAAGCCCGCGCGGCGCGCACCTCGAGGTCGACCTCGCAGGAATGGCCGAGGACGGCGACCCGGAATCCTTCGCCGCTTTTCTTCGCCTCTATTCTCTCCCGACCTTCGTCCCCGATGCCGAGGGAAAAGCCCCGATCGATGAAATCGAGAGGCAAAGCCGGGCTCACGCCGAAAAAGTCTCCGAAGACCTCAAAAGCGCTGTTTTTACGGCGGCCGAATCCCTAGTCGCCGGGCTCCTCGAGGACGCCGTGGCTCAGGGCCGCTTCGCTTCGCCGCTCGACCTGGATGAAGCCGGGCTCCGTCTTTACCGCGATGCCGCCCTGACCTGCCTCTATCGGATCCTCTTCATCCTTTACGCCGAAGCCCGCGACCCCCGCCTCGACGACCACCCGATCTACCGCGAAAGCTATTCCGCCCAGGGACTCCTCGATGAAATCCTCGCCTTCCCTGAATTCTCCTGGCCGGAGAACCGCTCCTCGTTCTGGAGCCGCCTACGGACGCTTTTCCGGATTTACGACAAAGGCCTTCCGCGGATCAGCCGGTGGGAAAACATCCCTCCCCGGGGAAGCGACTTTTTCAGCCCCGAGACTCCCGAAGGCCGCATCCTCGAAGCGGCCAGGCTTTCCGACCGACTGGTCGCCCGGATCATGCTCGACCTGGCGACCTCGACTCCGCGGCACGGCGTCGGCCGGGAACGCGTCTCTTTCCGCGAACTCGACATCGAGAACCTGGGGGCTGTCTATGAAGGCCTGCTCGAATTCGAACCCCGGATCGCCCGCCGGATAACCCTGGATATCCGGGTCCAGGGACGATCATTCTGTCTTTCTCCGGACGACGTCGTCCGCCTCTGCGAACAAAAAAATCTTGTTCTTCGCGACGACATCGCCCTCGTCGCCGGAACCTCAGCCGAGCGGCTTCATCCCGAATGTCCATCAGATGAAGTCGGAGACGAGGAGTCTACTCAGGAGCTCGAACCTTACGCCCAAGCCGAACTTCCGGACTCGGATGAAGAAATTGAAGATGACATCGAGGAAGGCGAAGAAGAAGTCGCCAAGGGCGCCACGGCCCGCCTCGTCCGCAGGCTCGAGCCCGGGATGTTTCATTTCGTCCCGGGACCGGCCAAGAAAGGCTCCGGCTCGTTCTACACTGTGAGGCCGCTCGTCTGCGACCTGGTCCGGCATACCTTGGGACCTCTGATCAAAGACAAGTCCGCTGCCGAGATCGAGCGCCTCCGAATCCTCGACCCCGCCTGCGGGAGCGCCCATTTTCTCGTCGAGGCCATGCGTTTTCTCGGCCAGGCCCTTCACCGCGCCTACGTCGAGGAGGGAAACGGCCGTCCGCCTAGGGATTTCCGGAGTACGACCGGCCAAGGCTGGGACGCGGACTGGCGCGCCTCGGATAAGGACGCCCGGGCGGCGAATTCCGAAGCGCGCGCGTGGTGCAAACGCCGGATCGCCGAACGATGCCTCTTCGGAGTCGACCTCAACCCGACGGCCGTCCAGCTCGCCCGCGTCGCCCTCTGGATCGAGTCCGTCGCCGGAGACAGGCCCTTGACCTATTTCGAGCATCACATCCGCTGCGGGAATTCGCTCCTCGGAACCTGGCTTGACCGCCTCGACGCGCCGCCCCTTCCTTCGCTTGAACGGAAGAATGCCGGCCGGGCGGCCACACGAGGGAGATCAGTGGCGGAAAAGAAACCCTACTCCCGCCTCGAGCCTTCGGGAATTCGCCATCAATTGGGCCTCTTCCAGAAATCCGTCCATGATGCGGCAGCCGAAGCGGCACGGTTGCGGGTCCTGATCGACTCGACCGACCCTGAAGACCTCCGCCGCGAGGGGAAAGAACCGGAATCCATCCAGGAGCAGGAATTCAAAGACCACGTGCGTGGCCGCGCCGAACAGCTCCTCGAGACGGTGAAGCTCTTATTCGACTTGCGTTCGGCATCAGCGTTCGTCCCGGAAATCTGGGACGATTGGGATTATCTCTGCGATCTCGCCCGCTCGCCGGAGGAGCTTCGCCGCCACATCAACGCTCAGGAATGGTGCCCCGCTTTCGATGAAGTCCGCGGCCGGGAGCGCTTTTTCCACTGGGAGCTCGAGTTCCCCGAGGTCTTCCTCGACCAGGAACGCCCCGGCTTCGATGTCGTCCTCGGCAACCCACCATGGGAGAAGATCAAGCCGGACCGCAAGGAATTCTACGGACGAGCCGACGTCTTGATTCGCGCCTTCAAGGGCGGTGAGCTCGACCGTCGCATCGCCGAGCTTCAGGC
>JBAQGA010000205.1:0-13687 GCA_049287565.1 Candidatus Aminicenantales bacterium | reverse complement strand
AGACCCTGACCCAGATTTGGAACAACGACCGGATGGTCCGGTTGCGGGAGAAGATCCTGCGCCGGGATATCGCCGACCTGGAGACCTGCTCTCGGTGCGACCGGCTGTGGAGGGACCAGATCCTGGGAATCCCCAAGGAATACCTGTGGAAGTTTCTCTTCAGGCGCATGCCGTAAGGTCAGTGCCAGTCGGGGAAAACGTCCCGGCCCGGTGAATCGAACAGCCGGGTCACTCGACCGCCGTCCAGGTCGACGAGATAGAGTCCCCACTCCCCCTTGTCCGCATACTTGTCCTTGAGGGATGAGTTGCCTAACGGCGGGCGGGCATGGTATGATAGTTCGCCGTGGAGACGAGACACTCGACAGAGGCGGGCTCGAACTCTCGGGCGGGCCGGCGACTCAATGCTTGGCGGCCCACGAAAACCATCTCTGCAAGGAGAACCCTGTTGGCGAACCGGATAAGCACAAAAAAGGCTGCCTTTTCCCTGGCCGTTTCTCTCGCCCTAAATATCCTTGCTTTCTCGTCCTCTGAGCGGACGATCCGTCAGGGGTCGGTGGAGTTCACTCTCAGCGGCTACGCCATGAACGAGCCGCGTTTCGATGCCGTTTATGATCCGGGCGGATTGATGAGCGGACTGTCCCTATCTACCGCCATCGTCTCTAACGTCAACCTCTACCTGGACATCAGATACTACTCCCGGGAAGGGAAGCTGACGTTCTCCAAGGAAAAAACGGCTCTTTACATCGTTCCTGTTGACCTGGGTTTTCGCTATATCTACCCCTTCGGCCTCTTCAACCCCTACCTCGGAGCCGGCCTAGATTTCTATTTCTATTATGAGGAAAATCCCATCGGTTCGGTCCTGAACTACACCAATGGCTACCATATCACGGGCGGCACCTACATCCGTTTTTCCAAGAGCGTGCCGGTGCTGATCAACCTCAGGCTCAAATACACCTGGGCCAAGGCCGAAGAGAACAACATCTCGATCCAACTCGGCGGCTTCGAGTATGGCGTGGGCCTGGTGCTTGCTTTCTAGGCATAATCAGGCCGGACATTCTTTCGCTTTCCCTTCCCGGATATCGGCGCCCATCCTGTCTCTCACTTCAAACCAGCAGCCCGCTTTAAGGAAAAGGCTCCGGTTATGCTATAATCATCCCAATGAAGACCCGGAAAAAGAAGAAGAATCCCCCCAAGAAAAAGGAGCCCCGGAAGAGACACTTCCGCTCGGCCGAGGTCGTCGGCCTGCTCGTCCTCCTTTTCTCCGTCTTCACTTTAATCAGCCTGATCAGCTACGACGGCCATGATCCGTCCTGGGCAAGTGTCGCCTCGTCCCCCCAGAGCGTGCATAATTACGGCGGCAAAGTCGGAGCCTCGCTTGCCGAACTGGTCCTTCAAGTCTTCGGATTGGGCGCATTCCTGCTACCTATCATTCTCGGCACTTTGAGCGTCAGGGCGCTTCTTCCTCGGGACAGAAGACCGTTCTGGCTGAGGATCGGGGGAAGCTTCTTTTTGCTCCTCATCCTCGGCGGTCTCTTCTCCCTGCTCTTCCACCGTTTTTCCTGGAAAGGGGCCGATATCGAAGCAGGAGGAGTCCTGGGCGCCTTCCTGACGTCGATGCTGGTCCGCTATCTCAGCCAGGCGGGCACCTTCATTTTCCTCCTCGCCCTGCTCTTTCTTTTCATCCTTTTCTCCACGGAACTCTCCCTGGGAAGGTTGATTGGTTTTTTCGGCCGGGTCCTGAACTTCGCCTTCAAAGAGGTCCGCATCCGGGTGACCGACTACCAGAAATCCAAGGCCAAAGAGAAGATGCGCAGAAAGGTCGCCGATAAATACATCCAATCGCCGGAGAAAGAACAGAAGAGAGAAAAGGACCGGAAAGAGTTGGAGGCGAAGGAGACAGAGGCCAGGCTGAAGGGGAAAAGGGAAGAGAAGAAAGAACTCAAGAAGGGTGTGAGGCCGGAGCCGATCCTCATCCATCCGCCCCAGCCGGCCCAGCCGGAGAAACTCCTCTTCCCCGAGATGGAGAAGAAAGGCGATTATCATTTCCCGCCCTTTACCCTGCTCGATGCCGGCGCTCCTTCCGAGCAGATCGACAAGAACGAGCTCTATGAAAAAAAGATGCGGATCGAAGAGAAGCTCAAGGAATTCCGCGTCGAGGGCGAGGTCAAGGAGTACCATCCCGGACCGGTCATCACGACCTACGAGTTCTCGCCCAATCCCGGGATCAAGGTCAGCCAAGTGGCCAATCTCTCCGAGGACCTTTCCCTGGCCCTGGGCGCCGAGTCCGTTCGCATCCAGAGGATCCCGGGCCGCTCCTCTCTGGGGGTAGAGATCCCCAACAACAGGCGGGAGATCATCAAGCTCCGGGATATCATCCAGTCCGAAAAGTTCCTCAAATCCCCTTCCAAGCTGACTTTCGCCCTGGGCAAGACGATCCACGGCGAGGTCTATATCACCGACCTTTCGGTCATGCCCCACCTCCTGATCGCCGGCGCCACCGGCACCGGCAAGAGCGTCGCCCTAAACTCTTTGATCGCCAGCATCCTCTACAAGGCGACCCCCGAAGAGGTCAAGCTCATCCTGATCGACCCCAAGCGGCTCGAGTTCACCCTCTATGACGGCATTCCCCATCTGCTCACGCCCGTTATCAACGACCCCAAGAAGGCCGGGGGCGTCCTGATGGACGCCATCCGGAAGATGGAAGAGCGCTACCACCGCCTCAGCTTCCTCAAGGTCAGGGACATCGTCCAGTACAACCATCAGGTCAACAAGGTCCTGCAGGAAAAAAAGGAGAAGCTCACGGATGAAGAGAAACAAAGGCTCAAGCCGCTCCCATATATCGTCATCATCATCGATGAATTGGCCGAGCTGATGATGGTGGGCGCCCAGGAGATCGAATACTGTATCGCCCGCCTGGCCCAGCTCGCCAGGGCCGTCGGGATCCATCTCGTCCTGGCCACCCAGCGGCCCTCCATCGACGTCATCACCGGCACGATCAAGAACAACTTCGCCTGCCGCATCGCCTTCCGGGTCCCCTCGAAGGTCGACTCCCGCATCATCATCGATACGGCCGGAGCCGATAAACTTCTGGGACTCGGGGATATGTTGTTCATGCCGCCGAACTATCCCCGTCTTATCCGCCTCCACTGCGCCTTCATCTCCATCCCGGAGGTCACCCGCCTCGTCAAATTCGTCAAGGAACAGCGGGCGCCTGAATTCGACGAGAAGCTCGTCAAATTCATCAAGGCGCCCACAGCCCATGAATGGGGGAACATGGGTGAAAAAGACGAGCTCTATGAGGAGGCAGTCAGGCTCATCCTGGCTACAGGCCAGGCCTCGGCCTCATGGCTGCAGAGAAAGCTCAAGCTGGGATACGCCCGGGCCGCCCGGATTATCGACCAGATGGAGCAGGAGGGGATCCTCGGTCCCTCGGAAGGGAGCAAACCCCGAGAGATCCTGGTCGATCCACAGACCTACCTGGGGAAAAAGGACCGCGAAAAGGAGTCCTAGTTGCTTTCCCGCCTGAGGATCCGGCGCCGGGCCAGAAAGGCTCTCCAGGATATCAACCTCCAAAAAGCCTTGGGGCGGGCCTCCTCCCAGCACAACCAGAAATATCTCGAGGCCAGCCGGGAGATTCCCTGGGAGGAATACAAACAGAAAGCCCGGGCCATCCGGGAGAAAAACGTCGGCCGGCTGCCGGAGCTTGTCGAGCGGTTTACCCGGGAAGCCCAAAAATCCGGAGCGAACGTCCATCGGGCCTCCGGTTCCCAGGAGGCGGTCGACACCATCCTCGGGATCGCCCGGGAGAAGAAGGCCCGGCTCATCGTCAAATCAAAATCCATGGTCAGCGAGGAGATCGGGTTGAACGACGCCCTGGAGAAAAGCGGGTTCCAGGTCGTCGAGACCGACCTCGGGGAGTGGATCATCCAGTTGGCCGGGGACAGGCCCTCCCACATCACCGCGCCGGCGCTGCACCTGACCAAAGAAAGGATCGCCGAAATTCTCAGCCGCCGGCTCGGCCGGGTCGTGGCCGCCGACGCCAAGGAGATCGTCCGGATCGCCAGGGAGGAGATGCGAAAGCATTTCATCCAGGCGGACATCGGCATCTCCGGAGCGAACCTCGCCATCGCCGAATCCGGAACGCTGGTCGTCGTCAGCAACGAAGGGAATGTCCGCCTGGCGACCACGCTCCCCCCCGTCCATATCGCGGTGGTGACGGTGGAAAAGTTCGTCGAGACGCTCGAAGAAGCGGCCGTCCTGCTCAAAGCATTGACCGTCGCCTCCGCGGGCAAGAAGCTGACTTCCTATGTGTCCTTCATCACCGGGCCAAGCTCGACCACCGACATCGAGAAAGAACACATCGTCGGAGTCCACGGGCCCGAGGAGGTCCATATCATCATCCTCGACGGCGGCCGGCTGGCCCTAACCGAGAGCGAGGACTTCAAGGACATCCTCTACTGCCTGAAGTGCGGTGGCTGCATGCTGGTCTGTCCGGTGTTCCAGTCCGTGGGCGGTCATGTCTTCGGCGGCCCCGTTTATCCCGGGGGCATCGGGACGCTGCTGACGGCCATGACCCGCTCGCTCGGGGAGTCCTATCGGACGCTCGGGTTCTGCGCCGACTGCAAGAAGTGCGAAGAGTTCTGCCCCGTGGGTATTCCCACAGGGGATCTCCTGCTGAAGCTCAAGGACCTCCAGGGCGCAGGTCTCCGAGAGAAAGGCCTCTCCTGGTTATTCAAATCCAGGGTCCTGTCCGAAAAGGGCGCCGGCCTTTTGGCTATTTTACAAAAGGTCTGGCAGAAGGAGGGTTATCTCCGGCGCCTGCCGCTCGTCTGGACGAGAGGAAAGAGGATTCCCCTGCTGAAACCGCAAAAACACCGGCCGGAAGCTCGCGGAAAGGGGCCCAAGGCGTATCTTTTCCAAGGCTGCCTGGTCAAATATTTTTTCCCCGAGGTCAGGGAGAGCGTCGTCAAGTCTCTGGCCCATTTCGGCTACCGGGTATTCGTACCGCCGGAGCAGGCGTGCTGCGGCGCGCCCAGCCTCCACCTCGGGGACACGAAGGCCGTCCGCGCCCTGGCCAGGCAAAACCTGGAATCATTCGCCAGGGAAGATCCTGATGTCATCATCACCGTCTGCCCCACAGGACATTCCCTCCTCAAGAACCACTATCCCCGGATCGATCCCCGGGCCGCCCGCTTCGGCGGCCGGGTCCAGGATTACACCGCCTTTCTGGCTTCAAGAGGGCATCTGCCGCAGGCCACAGCCCCCGGCAAGAGAGAAGTCTATTATCATTATCCCTGCCATTATCTCAACGAACTCCGGCCCGGCAATACGCCACCCCTTCTCCTGCGCGCCCTCGGATTCGACCTGGCCGAGCAAAAAGAGCCCCCATCCTGCTGCGGATTCTGCGGTGTCTTTTCCGCCAGGAATCCCGAGATCTCCGCCCATCTCTGGGGTAAGAAGAAAAAGGATATCCTTAAGAGTGGAGCTTCGTTGGTGGCTACAGACTGCCCCGGCTGTCTTTTCCAGCTCCGTTCGGGTTTAGAAACCGAGGCCAAAGATATCCGTGTTTATCATACCGCGGAGATTCTCGCCGGCCTCCTTGAAGAGACTTCGCCCTCCCAGAAGGCAGAGTCCCGGCTGGGCCGGGAGTGCCAAGGAAAGGATTTAAAAGAAAATCAGTGAATGGTGGGCAAACGGAGGGTCCTCAGGGTGTCCAATTTGGCTTTCTGCCATCTTTCCTGAGGAATGGAGAGAAAGACCTCGACCAGGTCGGGATCGAACTGACTGCCGCTATGCCGCTCGACCTCGACCCGGGCTTCTTCGAAGCTCCGCCCCTTCCGATAGGGCCGGTCCGAAGTGATGGCGTCCACCGTGTCGGCGATGGAGAAAACCCTGGCTTCGAGAGGGATTTGCTCTCCGGCGAGGCCGTAGGGGTAGCCTTTGCCGCCGAAGTGTTCGTGGTGATAGAGGACCACCTGGGCGGCCCTTTCCAGGAACGAAAATCCCTCGATCAGCTTGTACCCGAGAAGGGGATGGTCCTTGATGACCTCTCTCTCGATCATGGTCAGCGGGCCCTTTTTTCTCAGGATGGATTCGGGGATGCCGATCTTGCCGATGTCATGGAGCAGGGCGCCTCTTTCCAGGTCGACCAGGTACTTCTGATCTTCGATCCCCAGCTCGCGGGCCAACAGGAGAGTATAGTTGGCCACAAACTGGGAGTGCCCGACCGTGTCCTCATTGTCATCCGTCGCGGCGATGAACTGGATCAGGTTGGAGTTGAAGAAGCGCTGTTTTTCAGCGAATCCACCTTCGTCCAGATCGTCCCGTTCCCGGAAGGTCTGCTCATACCAGTGGCTGAGGTCCTTCATGGCCTCCTTGGCCAGAAAGATCTTGTGGAACCGCGTGCTCAAGCCGTTCCATAAAGAATAGTGCTCACCGCTCTTCGGCGAACCCAGGAAATCCTCGTTCCCCCGGAGGGCGAACAAATATTCGTTCTGGCTCAGGGAGAGTGGAAAAGCGGTCCGGGCGCCCCTGCGGTCTTCGATGAACAGAAGGTTTTCTTTTTCGGGCTGGGGCCTCTTCGGCAAGCCCGTCATTTCTGGAGTGGAGACGAGACTTCTCATTTTTAACTCGCATACCTTTAGTCGCTCCACTTCACTAAAAATGGAATTCTGATTAAAGGTTTTTCCGAATTTCGACGCGAGGGTTTGGGTGAGGAGGCTCGGGATATATGCCTCGAAGTCACGCTGCGATTTCCCCAGCGCGGAAAACGGGCGCGCTTTCGATGCCACTTCCCCTCGCCCTTCTCACCCCGCAGCCCCCCCCATAGAGGGGAGTTTTTTCTTGTAAATCCACCCTTGTCAATGGTTTAGACACCATATATAATGGTATCTGTGGAACACCCGTCTGCCCAAGTCGATCTCGACGAGATCGTCGTCAAGTACCGGCCCGTCGTCAGCTTCAAGGTCAAGAAATCCCTGGGTGTTCAGACCCCCGACTGGGAGGACGTGGTCAACGAGGTCATCACTCAGGTCATCGAGAAAGTGACCAAGGGCGAATTCAGGGGGGAGTCCTCGATCGGGACCTTCATCTACACCATCACCAGCCGCCGGATCGTCGATCATATCCGGCAAAAAACCAGGGTCCTGAAAGGCATTCCTGAGCCTAAATCCCTGCCTGATCCCTGCGAGGACGCGGAAAGCCGGGAGAGGGCCCGGGTCCTGGCCGAGGCCATCCAGCAGCTCAAGCCCAAGTTCAAGGAGGTCTTGAATCTTTACTATTACCAGGAGCTGACCCGAAACGAGGTGGCGGAGCGCCTGGGCATTTCTCCCCGGCGGGTCAGCGAGCGGATCAACTATGCCCAGAAACTCCTCCGCAAGATTATCAAGCCATGAAATTTTTCCATTTTCCCGACCATCCGGCGACTAAATCGTTGAAACCGGATGAAAGGTGAACAAACATGAAAAAATGCCGATATGCCGACCAGATCGATGATTACCTCCTGAATAGATTGGAAGGGGCCGCTAAGGAGCAGTTCGAAGAGCACTATTTCAACTGCCCGAGTTGCTTCCGGAGGATGGAAGAACGCGATGCCCTGGTCTCCACGATCAAGGCCCGCGGCGCCTGGATCTTCAAAGAAGAGCCCGCGGCCGGACGAAGGGATTGGGTGCCTGCCTGGAAGCGCGCCCTGGCGTCCTACACGCCCCGGCAGTGGGCGACGGTCGGGGTGGCCGCAGCCGTCGTTCTGTTCGCCGTGTTCGGAATCCTGCCCCGGTTCCAAGGGCAAACTCCCCAGTTCGTGCTGAGCGACAACGAAATCGTCCGGGGCGAGTCTCTGACCCTAATCTCGCCCGTGATCGACGTCGGGTCCGTTCCCGCCTACTTCGAGTGGCGCAAGCTCGGGCAGGACGTCGAATACAAGGTTTTTGTCTACAATAGCAGCCTGCTCTGGACGGCCGCGACCAAGGACACGCGGATCGCTATTCCTGACGAGGTCAAGCGGCAGATGGTGGCCGGCCAGAAATATTCCTGGCAGGTCAAGGCGTTTTCGCCCAAGGGAACGCTGATCGCCGTCTCGAGCATGGTGCAGTTCCAGGTTTCGCCCGGCCAGTAATCCGCTTTCTGCGGCTAATCCTCGATCTGATTCTCGTCCTCGCTGTACATCCGCCCCCGGCTGTCTTCTTCAAAGGCCAGGCAGCACATCAGCCGACCGCACAATCCCGAGATTTTGGTCGGGTTGATGACGATCTGCTGTTTTCTGGCCTTCTGGATGGTCACCGGCTCGAAGGTCTTCATGAAACTCGCGCAGCAGAGGGAGCGGCCGCAGACGCCCATCCCGCCGACCATCTTGGCCTCGTCTCTGACGCCGATCTGGCGCATCTCGATGCGCATCCTCAGATCCTTGGCCAGGTCTTTGACGAGCTGACGGAAATCGATCCGGCCATCGGCCGTATAAAAGAAGATCCCCTTCTTCTCGTTGAAGAAATATTTCACCGCCACCAGCTTCATCGGTAGGTTCCGGCTCTTGATCCTCTGAAGACATAAAGCATAGGCTCGGCGCTCTTTCTCCCGGAGCCAGCGGAACTTCTCGATATCGTCGTCGGTCGCCCGGCGGATGATCCTGACGGCTCCCCGCCCGGCCTTGGGCAGACGGCACACCTCAGAGGAGATGTCGACCACTTCGGCCAGGTCCCCGCCCAGGTCGGTTTCGACCAGCAAGAGATCCCCTCTCTGGACGTTCCAACCGCCCTTCTGGGCCCGGAGGATCTTACCGGTGTTTTCAGAAACGAGACAAATGATCTCGGTCATGAGTTTCTTCTCCCAATAGTGAATAGAAAGAGCTGACGATCAGGCTCATGTTCAGGTACCGGGCGAGTCCGGAGATCGCAGCGTCGATCCGCCGGAGGCACTGCCAGCATTGTTCCAGGCTCCATTCTTTCTCCAGGGCCCGGATATCCTCAGCATAGTCGGGATTGAGGAGGAGCGCGGGATCGCCTTTTTCCTTTATCAGGACGAGATCGCGGCAGAAGGAGGCCATGATCTTCAGGGTCATCAACAGGTCGTCGCGGATGATATTCCGCTGGGTGAACCCGTACCTTCTCAAGAATAATGCGGGCTCTTCACTTGTAAGGAAGGAGAGGAAAAGCGTCCAGACCTCCCGGCGCTTGTTCTGGATCTCCTCCCAGTCCAGCCCCAGCGTCTCCCCGTAATTTCCCCTGACATAGAGCGAGATGATCCGGGCCCGGTCCTCCGGATAGCCTTTTTCCTTGAGCGCCCTGACGATTTCCTCCTTACCGACCGGTACGAAGTGAAGGGTCTGGCAGCGCGATCTGATCGTCGACAGGATGAGATGGGGATTGAGGGTGATCAGGATGAACTGCGAGAAAAAGGGCGGCTCTTCCAGAATTTTTAGCAGCGTGTTGGCCGATTCGTCGGTGAGCTTTTCCGCTTCCGTGATAATGAATACCCGTTTCTTTCCGACCATCGGCCGCAGGTAAGCGAGCTGGCGCATCTCTCGGACACGCTCCACCTTGATGACCTGCCCATCGGGCTTGATTTCCTGGACATCGGGGAACCGCCCCGCCGAAACAGCCCGACACGCAGGACACTCATCGCAAGCGTCATCCTGTCGTCTCAGGCAATTGATGGCCTTGGCCAGGACGAAGGCCAGACTCCTCTTGCCGACTCCTTCCGGCCCGCAGAAAAGGAGCGAATTCGGGACGCGGCTTCTCTGCAAGGCCAGCCGCAGGATCTTCTTCACCCGGCTGTTGCCCAGGACCTCGTCAAACCCCACGTCGTCCCTCCTCAAAACGCAGGGCCGTCTTCAAAAACCGTCCGGTATAGGAACTTTCCTCGGCAGCAATCTCCTCCGGCGTGCCCTGGGCGACGATCCAACCGCCCTCCTCGCCTCCCTCCGGCCCCAGGTCGATGACATGATCGCAGGACTTGATGACGTCGAGGTTGTGCTCGATGACGACCACCGTATTGCCCCGGCTCACGAGTTCCGAAAGAAGCTCGAGGAGCTTGCGCACGTCGTCAAAGTGAAGCCCGGTAGTGGGTTCGTCGAGAAGGAAGAGCGTCCGGCCCGTGCTCTTTCTCCCCAGTTCTTTAGTCAGCTTGATGCGTTGGGCCTCTCCGCCGGACAACGTCGGGGCCGGCTGGCCGAGCCGGATGTAACCCAGCCCGACCGACCGGAGAGTGGCCAGCTTTCTTTTGAGCAACGGATGAGCCCGGAGATAGCCGAAGGCCTCATCAACGGTCATGGCCAGGAAATCGGCGATGCTTCGGTCTTTGTAGAGGACGGCCAGGGTCTCCTTGTTGTATCGGCTGCCGCCACAACGGTCACAGGTCACCAAGACGTCGGGAAGAAAGTGCATCTCAATCTTTTTCGCTCCCGCCCCTTCGCATTCCTCGCAGCGGCCGCCAGGCAGGTTGAAGCTGAAGCGGCTGGGAGTATAACCCCTCATCCGTGCTTCCGGCGTACGGGAGAAAAGCTCCCGCAGCGGCGTGAGCAGGCCGGTATAAGTCGCGGGATTCGATCGAGGCGTCCTGCCGATCGGCTTCTGGTCCACGGCGATGACCTTGTCGATCCCCTCAATACCGCGGAGGGCCTCGTGAGCGCCGACCTTCTGCTTGGCGTTGTGGAAAAGATTGAGCAAGCTTCGATAGAGGATGTCGTAGACCAGCGTGCTCTTGCCCGAGCCGGAGACGCCCGTCACCGCGGTCATCGTCCCGAGCGGGATCCGCACGTCCAGGTCTTTGAGGTTGTGTTCCTTCGCCTTGACGACCGTCAACCAGCCCCGGGGCTTTCTCCTTTCCTTGGGCACGGGGATCATCTTCTCGCCCCGGAGATACTGGGAAGTGAGAGAAGCGGAGACCGCCAGGACCTGACTGAGATCTCCTTCTGCCACCTTGTAGCCGCCGTCCTCCCCGGCACCCGGTCCCAGGTCCAGGATGTGATCAGCCGAGCGGATGGTCTGTTCGTCGTGCTCGACGACGATGACAGAGTTTCCCTCGTCGCGGATGCCCCGGAGGAGACCGATCAACCGGCTGTTGTCCCGCTGGTGAAGCCCGACGGTCGGCTCGTCCAGCACGTAGAGAACGCCGCGGAGCCGCGCTCCGACCTGGGCGGCTAAACGGACGCGCTGTGCCTCTCCACCAGACAGAGATCCCGTCGTCCGGCTGAGCTGGAGATAGGGCATTCCCAGTTCGACCATGATCTCAAGCCGAGACAATATTTCTTTCTGGATCTTCGAGGCGACGAGCGCCGCGGTCGCGTCGAACCGGAAGGCCCGGATCTCGATGATAAGCTTGTCCACCGGCAGGTCGCTCAGTTCATGGATGTTCTTTCCTCCAATCTTGACGGCCAGGCTCTCCTTCTTCAGCCTTGCTCCTTGACATTGAGGACAAACGTCCGCAGTGAGCTCGACCTCGCCCCACTCGTTGAGGATCGTCTGGAACCCCAGCCCGTGGCAGCGGGGGCAGGCTCCGTAGGGGCTGTTGAAGGAGAAACTCCGCGGCTCGAGCTCGGGCAGGCTGACCTCGCAGAACGGGCAGAGGAGCTTGAGCGAGAAGAAGACCTCCTCCCCGTCCGGCCGGACGAGGAGCAGGTCTCCGCCCGAAATTTCCAGGGCTTTCCCCACGGCCTCCTCGAGCCGCTGGGCGGCTTCCCGGGAGGCCGAGACCTCGTCCACCAGGACCTCGATATTGTGTTTCTTCGTCTTTTTCAGCCGGACCGGCTCCTCCAGCTCCCGGAATTTCCCGTCCAACCGGAAGCGGAGAAAGCCCTTTTTCTGGAACCTCTCGAAGAGCCGGGAATATTCTCCCTTCCGCCCTCTGACGACCGGCGCCAGGATGGCCAGCTTTTTCCCGGCGAATGATTCCCGGATACGATGGACGATCTGCCGGGGAGTCTGGGAGCTGACCTGCCGGCCGCAGCTCGGACAGTGGGGCGTCCCGACGCGGGCGTAGAGAAGGCGCAGCAGGTCGTGGATCTCGGTCACCGTCCCGACAGTGGACCGGGGATTGGAGGAGATGGTCTTCTGGTCGATGGAGATGGACGGCGAGAGCCCCTCGATCGACTCGACCTCGGGCTTTTCCATCTGCTCGATGTACTGGCGGGCGTAGGCGGAAAGGCACTCGATATAACGGCGCTGGCCTTCGGCAAACAGGGTGTCGAAGGCCAGAGAGCTCTTCCCCGACCCGCTCGGTCCGGTGACCACGATCAGCTTGTTACGGGGCAGGTCGACGTCGAGGCGCTTGAGGTTGTGCTGCGCTGCCTTCTTGACCCGGATCTCTTCGAGCATGTCTCTATTCTAGCGGTTCGACCTCTTCTTCACAAGCAAGCCGCCCGACCTACAAGCGTGCGTGCTGGGAGTCAGGCAATCTCCAAGACGGGCGTGGGAAGCCGTCCTTAAGCCCCCGTAGCGGAGGGGGGACCCATCGCTCCGATGGGGGGAACCGACGGGACTGGTTCCACGGGGTGCGGGGGCCAGGGGCGGCCTCCTGCGCCCATCGATTTATACCAGCAGAAACGATCACGAACGCGGGCAGGAAATTGACCGCCACATTTCATTCATGTAGGATGGATTGAGGTTTAGAGATGACGCGGGAAGAGAGTCTCCTCAAGTCCCTGAAGGCCCTGCAGGAGATGGGGCTTAAGGAAGATTCTATCACCGCGGTCAAGCACATTCCGGCCCAAGAAGCCCGCTACGCCGAGTATCCGCCCAATGTCCATCCCGCCCTCCTGGCCGCTTTCCGGCAAAAAGGCTATCAGAAGCTCTATTCCCACCAAAGGTCCTCCTGGGAGCTCCTCCAGAGCGGCGGCCACATCGTCGTGGTCACGCCGACCGCTTCGGGCAAGACTCTTTGTTACAACCTTCCGGTACTCAATGCCGTCCTCAACGACCCGGCCAGCCGGGCTATTTATCTCTTCCCCACCAAGGCCCTCGCTCAGGACCAAAGGGCCGAACTCGACGAGGTCATCGGGCTCCTTCCCGAGGGCATCCGGATCCACACCTATGACGGCGACACTCCCCAGGACGCCCGCAAGGCCATCCGGTCGATCGGCCAGATCGTCCTGACCAACCCCGACATGCTCCACGCCGGCATCCTGCCTCATCACACCAAATGGATCAACCTCTTCAAGAACCTCAAATACATCGTCATCGACGAGCTGCACAACTACCGGGGGATCTTCGGCAGCCACCTGGCCAACGTCCTGAGGCGGCTCAAGCGGGTCGCCAGTTTCTACGGCTCGTCCCCCCAGTTCATCCTCTGCACGGCGACGATCGCCAATCCCGTGGAGCTGGCCGAGAAGATGGTCGAAGAGCCGGTGACGCTTATCGAGGACAACGGAGCGCCCCGGGGCGAGAAATTCTTCATCTTTTACACGCCGCCCGTCGTCAACAAGTTCCTGGGCATCCGGCGGTCCTACATTAATGAGGCGAGGCGGGTGGCCGGGATCTTCTTGCACAACGACCTCCAGACGATCGTCTTCGCCCAGAGCCGGCTCAATACCGAGGTTCTCCTCACCTACCTCAAGGAGGACATCGAAACCACTATCCAGAGCCAAGGGCTCATCCGGGGCTACCGGGGCGGCTATCTTCCGCTCAGGCGCCGGGAGATCGAGAAGGGATTGCGGGAGGGGAAGATCCTGGGAGTCGTCTCCACAAACGCCCTGGAGCTG
>JBAQGA010000204.1:0-2899 GCA_049287565.1 Candidatus Aminicenantales bacterium | reverse complement strand
ATGAACGCCTCTTCGATCGTCCTCCCGGTCGAGTCCTTGACATGGAGGATGCGGCGGCGCGAATGGCCGGCCTCTTGGGCGTAATCCAGCGCCTCCCCGCTGCTCCGGGTGAAGGGGATACGGAGCTCCTCGATCAGGATCCGCTCGACGAGCTCCCGGCCCTGTCCGGCCAGGACCTCGACGGATTCGGGGTTGTTGATGCCGTCGCCCGTCTTGATGATGTCCTCTTTCAAGATCCGGGCGTTGTCGTCCTCACCCATGGAGACGATCCCGCCTTGGGCGTAGTAGGTGTTGGATTCTTCGGGTATGGCGGCCTTGGTAATGATGTTCACCCGGAGTCCGCGCTTGGCCGCCTCCAGGGCGGCGCTGGCCCCGGCGATGCCGCAGCCGATGACCAGGATATCCGACCGGAAAACGCGATTTTTTGGCATGGTCTCACCCATCCCGGAACTCGAGGCTGATATCGATTGCAGCGAAGGAGTGGGTCAGCCCCCCCACGGAAATGTAGTCGACGCCCAACTCGGCGATCCTGCGGACCTGCTTCAGGCTGACCCGGCCCGAGACTTCGACCGGGACCCGGCCCTTGAGCCAGCGCACAACCGGCCTCATCCTGGCCGGGGTCATGTTGTCGAGCATGACCATCGTCGCCCCGGCGGCCACGGCTTCCCGGGCCGCGGCGAAATCGCTGACCTCCACCTCGATCCCGGTCCCCCGCTTGGCTTTGCCTCCGGCTCTCCGGACAGCTTCCGTGATACTGCCGACGAGCGCCAGGTGATTGTCCTTGATCAAGACCATGTCGGAGAGGCTGAAGCGGTGATTCTCGCCGCCTCCCATTTTCACGGCATACTTCTCCAGCCGGCGGAACGTCGGGGTCGTCTTGCGCGTGTCCAGGATCCTCGTCCCCGTCCCGGCGACGGCCTCGACGAAGCGGCGCGTCTTGGTGGCGATGCCCGACAGCCGTTGCAAGAAATTCAAGGCCGTGCGTTCGCCCTTAAGAAGCGAAACAGAACGGCCTTTGACCTCGGCCAGGACGTCGCCCGCGGAGAACACCGCTCCGTCCCGGAGGAAGGCGCGAAAGCGCACCCCGGGATCGATCCTTTCGAAAACCCTCCGGGCCACTCTGATGCCGGCGAGAACACCCTCTTCCTTGGCCAGAAAAACGGCCCGCGACCGGGAGTCTGCGGGGATAATGCTCTCCGAGGTGATATCTCCCGAGGGCATGTCTTCCCGCAGGGCGGCGTCGATGAGCGGGTCAATCTCGCTGAGGCGGAGGGTCATGAGAGCCCATTATAAGAAGCCGCGTCCTCTCAGTCAAATAGGATAGGCTCGGGCTTGACTGGAATGTCCGATGGAATACAATAAAGGAGCGATGACCAAGAAGTTCAAGGGCTATATCCAGGTTTATACGGGCAACGGCAAAGGCAAGACCACGGCCGCCCTCGGCCTGGCGCTCCGCGCGGCCGGCTGCGGACTCAAGTCCTATATCGGGCAGTTCCTCAAGGGCCAGGCTTACGGGGAGCTCGCGGCCGTGCGTAAACTGGCGCCCTCGATTACCATCAAGCAGTTCGGCCGCAAGGGTTTTGTCCACGTCACCGAGAACCCGGACGAAGAGGATATCCAAAGGGCCCGGGCCGGCCTGGAGAAATGCCGCCGGGCCATGCTCTCCGGACGCTATGCTCTCGTCATCCTGGACGAGGTCAACGTCGCCTTGCACTTCCGCCTGCTCAGGGTCAAGGACGTCCTCGAATTTCTCGACCAGAAGCCGGCCGACGTCGAGGTCATCCTGACCGGCCGCTACGCCCCGCCCGCTCTCCTCAAGCGGGCCGACCTGGTGACGGAGATGAAAGAGAAGAAGCATTATTACACACGGGGCGTTCGCGCCCGGGCGGGGATAGAAAAATAAGCGGAAAGAAAGAAGCGGCGCCGGATGGACAGGAAGAGATTTGAGGTTTTGGTCGAGGAAGCTATCGACTCGCTACCGCGCTCGTTCCGGGAGCGGATAGAAAACGTCGCCATCATGGTCGAGGAGAGGCCTCCCCGCCGCCGCTCTTCCCGGGCTTCATCGAGCACCCTGCTCGGCCTCTACCACGGCGTTCCCCTCAAGGACCGCGGGTCCTACTACGGCAACATTCCGCCCGACGTCATCGTCATCTACCAGGAGCCGATCGAACGGCTCTCCGCTTCCGAGGAGGAGATCCGGGAGCGCGTCCGGGAGGTCGTGCTCCACGAGGTCGGCCACTACTTCGGGTTGAGCGAGAAAGAGCTCCGGGAGATCGAGGACTGAGAGAAAGCCGAAAAAGGAGAGCGCCATGAGCGCAAGCTTCGAGGGTGTGTTCGCGGCTCTGACAACACCGTTCGACGGTGACGGGATCGCCGTCGAGGAGTTCAAAAAAAATATCCGGCGCTACAACACGACGGGCCTGGCCGGGTATGTCATCCTCGGCTCGACCGGAGAAGCTGTCTTCCTCGGTGATGGCGAAGCGGAAACGCTCCTCGGCGCCGCCCGGGCGGCGGCCGCGTCCGCGAAGAAAATCATCGCCGGGGCTTCGCGGGAATCGACGCGATTGACCGGCGAGTTCGTCCACCGGTTGGCCGGGCTGGGTGCGGACGCGGCCCTGATCAAGCCGCCTCATTACTATAAAGCGGCCATGAATCAGGACACTCTTAAGCGCTTTTTTTTTGAAGTCGCCGACAACTCGCCGATCCCCATCATCATCTACAATATTCCCCAGAATACGGGAGTCCCGATGGAGCCGCCGACGATCATCGAGCTGGCCCGCCATCCCAACATCGCCGGCATCAAGGACAGCTCGGGCCGGCTCTCCAACCTCACCGAAGTGATCATCGGGGTCCGGCCCGATTTCTATTTCCTTCTCGGAGCGGGGGGGCTTTTCCTGGC
>JBAQGA010000203.1:0-3522 GCA_049287565.1 Candidatus Aminicenantales bacterium | reverse complement strand
GCTTCCTGCGCCCATCATAAAGATCACATGCTTGGAGGTGCTTCCGCAAAGGAGAAGCAGTCAAGAAATTGGGGCATCCGGCTGTGGTCGACGTAATGTCCGTCGGTGCCGGCGATAATCTTTATGAGATCGACAGAAACCCGATGGGTGTTCCCGGCGACATCGTGAGGCTTCGGTCAGTCTCTCGACTGGCGGAGGAGGAACATCCGGAGGAGCTGCATGGCCGCGATAACTGTCAATAAATGCGGTCTCTAACACCAAACGCGCACGTTCTGCGACTTAATCCAGAGGCCGGTCTATTTGACAAAGAGAGAACCAATCTATAATATTGCGGTGATTCCAGGACGCGAATCGAACCATGGAGGACAGATGATGCCGAAGATACTGACCAGATGGCTGGTCCTGATCGCGCTCGTCGTCCTTCCCCTCGGCCTGGCGGCCCAGAGCGCCCAGGAGAGGGAAGCCCAGGCCGTGACTTTCCTCGTCCAGGCTGACGATGCCTACGCCAGAGGCGACTACCAGAAAGCCATCGCCGACTATCTTCTCGTTATCCAGGTATCCGGCAACAAAATGAACCTATCCCGGGCCCAGATGGGACTTTCGCTCTGTTATTTCTATCTCAACGACATCGAAAACGCCAAGAAATATATCCTGAAAACGCTGGAAATCGATCCCCAGAAGGAGATCTCGCTGCTCTTCCATCCCCAGACCTATGTCGATCTGTTCAACGAGGTCAGGAAAGAGAACGAGGGACGACTCTCTCTGGCGGCCGTCCGCGCACCGGTCGTGGCCGCTCCCGAACCTCAGGCGCAGCCGGTGGTCGGACAGGAACAGCAGGTCATTCCGGAAGGCATCATGGAGGAAGCGGGCGGGCATTTCGAGGTTGAGGTCCATTATGGGGCCTGGAGCGTCGATCCGGCCAAGGGCGCCTTCGAGGATAACCTGACCGGGAGGGTCGCCAACGAGATCCGCGAGCACTTGACCGAACAGCTCAGCGACAGCTACGGCGAGAAGCTGGTCCCTTCTTCTTATGAGCAGAGCCTTTCCTTCAACTCCGAGGGATCCAATTACGGTTTCGAGGTCCGCTACTATCCTCTGGGCCGGCGCGGCTCGATGAGCATCGGCCTCTCCCTGGAAAAAACAAAGATCAAGCTGCTGATAAAAGGTCCGCTGACCCAGAGGTACGCCGACGGCTCGGCGGCGTCCGTCGAGGGAGACGCCTATGTGGAGACAAACCCGCTGACCACCAACCTGACTTTCCGCTGGGATTTCGTCCCCTCCTGGCGCGTCACGCCTTACATCGTCGTTGGCTTCGGCATCGGCCTCTTGAACGGTACGGCCGCCTATGTCTACAGCGGAGATTACCGGCGCGGCAGCGCCCAGGCCAGCGTCTCCGGCGAAGAGACCAAGACGTTCGATGATCTGCGGGAGGAAGGAGATATCGATCTCGACCGTTTCATCCTTATCCACACTGCTCTCGGCGTCAAAGGCAACATTTACAAAGGGCTGATCCTGAAAGGCGAGGTGGGATTCTGGGACGGCCTGATCCTAAGGGGCGGCCTGGCCTTCCGGTTCTGAGCGTGAATAAGCCTTTCCATTCCTTTTCCATCGCGATATAATAATCTCGACCGTGCTAGACGGGGAGCTAGCGGTGCCCTGTAACCCACAACCCGCTCCAGTGGGGTCGAAGGCCTGGCCGAGGCCGGTCGTTTTCTGGCCTGTGTCCGGGTGCGAAGCGTTGACGGTCGGGGCCCTGCGCAAAGAGTCCTCTGCAAACCCCGCCAGGACCGGGAGGTAGCAACGGTAACAGAGGGATCTCTTGTGCGGCAGTCAGCCTTGCCTGAGCCGACGGCCCGGATAACGCAGGGGGGGGCCGTTCGAAGCCGGCCGCACGGTCGTTCCTTATCCGCTGAGGATTTGATGGGCCTGCCGGATCCTGTCCCTGACTCGAACTCCGAACCGGCAATGATTCTCGCAACGCCCGCAATCCAGGCAGGCCGGTGCGGTCATCTCGGGATGCAATCCTGAGTAGTATTCCCGGGCCGCGGCCGTCTTCCCGTAGCTTTCGTGATAGGCGAGATAGCGGAGGATCTCGGTGGTGGCGATGCCGGAGGGACAGTCGGCCTGGCAGCGTCCGCAGAGGCGGCAGTAATCCCTTCCGTTCTCGGCCACGTGCCGGAAAAGGGTCGCCCTTTCGTCCGCCGTCAACGGTGCTCCGGCCACGGCCAGGTCCTCCTCCATCTGCCGGCGGTTCAACATCTCGGTAACGGCGCTGGAGACGGCCTTTTCCTCGAGCGCCCATTTGAGCATGGCTTGAAAGAGAGAGAGGTCGCCCGTACGGTATCTCTCCAGGTTCTGGCGCCGCCCGCCGACCTTGAGCGTTTTCATGGCGATCGTCCCGACGCCGCGGCCGGCCGCGTAACGAATCAGGTCTCTTGTCCGGCTCGCCCCGAGATAATCATCGTAGGTTTCGACCTCCCGGGAAGGCTGCTCGATGTCAAAGATGTTGTAGCCGAGCTGGACGATGTCATAACGCCCACAGTCCACGGCTGCCCGGACGACGCGCTCGTGGTTGGAATGACAGGACAGGCCGCTCCACAGGCACTTCCCTTCCTTCTTCAATCGCTCGAATGCACCGGCCACGCGCTCATCCACCAGGTCTTCCGGCCGCGATGCGCCGTGTACGGCCAGCACCTCGACGCGGTCGGTCCCCAGGCGGAGGAGGCTTCCTTCGACCGAACGAAGAATGGATTCTTCGTCCCAGCGGCCGCGGAGATGGAACTTGGTGCAGACAAATACTTTATCCCTTCCCGCCTCTTTCAAGAGCCGGCCGATCTGACGCTCGCTGTTGCCGTTGCTGTAGGAGCTGGACGTATCGATGTAGTTTACCCCGCGCTCAATGATCTCACGGAAGAGGGCCCAGTCGGGGAGGGGACTGCCGCCGAGGCTGATCTCGGAGACGAAAAGCCCGGTCCGGCCCAGCCGGCGGTACCACATCTCGCCCTTTTTCCGCCGCCATTCCTGGGCGGGAGAGGGGATCGGCGATACGGCGGCCAGCCCGCCGAGGGCCAGGCACCTGAGGAACTCCCGTCTCGAATTCAGCCGGTTTCTTCTCATCTTGATTGATCGGTCACAAGGAATTGTCCAGCGGGTTTTTGAGCAGGCCGAGCGTCTCTAAAAGCTGCCGGATATGCGCTTTTCCGTCCTCGTCCAGCGGCCGCAGAGGAGGACGGGGCGGGCCGCCGGTGTAACCCAGAAGGTCGAGGGCGTATTTGATGGCCGGGATGCCCAGGGTTTCGGTCAGGGACTTGTTGAGCGGGACGAGGTCGAGCTGGAGCTTCCGGGCCTCGGCCAGCTTGCCCCGACGGAACAGGGAATGGATCTCGACACAGAGGTCGGGGACGACGGCGGCCAGGGCCAGGATCCCGCCGCCGGCGCCCAGCAGAAGGCCGGCCAGGAAGAGCCCCCCCGCTCCGAGAAGGAAATAGAAATCGGGCCGGACCCCGATGATCACTTCGGTGA
>JBAQGA010000202.1:0-2899 GCA_049287565.1 Candidatus Aminicenantales bacterium | reverse complement strand
GTCGAGTATCTGATAGCGATCATCAGCATTAGTTACCAGCTCAACGACCGCATCAAAAACGTCCCTTATTGCAAATTTCGCCGCCTGAATTAATGGAAATGGTAAGCTGAAATGCTATGGCAATGGTAAATAGAAATCCTATGGTCATGGTAAACAGAAATCCCATAGGCACGGTAAATGGAATTCCTATGGCTCGAGAACTCCTGTAAAGTAGAAAAAAACCTTTACAGGAGTTGGAATGATCGAAAAAGCGATGTTCAAACAGGTTCAGGATTTTAAGCGGCAGGGATATTCCAAGGGCGCAATCGTCAAAGCGCTGGAGCTCGACCCCAGGAGCGTTGCCAAATACTTCGCCATGGGGGAAGAGGACTACAGGACCTACCGCCAGGATCATCTTTTCCGGGACAAGGCCTTTGATGACATGCGGAGCGAGATCCTCGAGGTCTATGAGGCCAACGGCTTCCGGAGGCTTCAAGTTTCCTCTGTTTACGACTATCTGGAGGAAAAATACGGCGCGTTGTCGGGCAACGAACAAACGCTTCGCAACTACATTGGCTATCTGCTCCAGACGGACCGACTGCGGTTGGACGAGAACGCGCGGCTCTACAGCAAAGTTCCCGAGCAGCCCTTCGGCAAGCAGATGCAGGTCGATTTTGGCCGCTACCGATGCCGCAGCGGCCTGGTTCTTTACATCTTTGCCGCCGTTCTTTCGGCGAGCCGGTACAAGTACGTGATTTTCCAGGGGCAACCGTTTCGGACCCTGGATGTGATCCGGCACTTGTTGGACTGTTTCGACTATTTTGGAGGCCGGCCGGCGGAGCTGGTGATCGACCAGGACCGGCTGATGGTGGTCAGCGAAAATGCCGGGGATATCATCTATATGAAAGATTTTAAACATTTTATCGATGAACAGGAGCTCGGTTTCTATGTCTGTCGGAAAGCTGATCCCGAAACGAAGGGCAAGGTGGAGAACCTGGTGAAATTCGTCAAGGGAAACTTCCTCTCGACCCGGGACTTTGAGGCCGTGGAGGAAGCAAACGCCGGTGTTCTCGGATGGCTGCCGCGGCGGGCGAACGGGAAAATCTCGCAGGCGACCAAGCAAATCCCGGCCGTTCTCATCGACCAGGAGCGGGCGTATCTGCGGCCGCTGCGAAACTCGATTTTCAGGAAAGACTCGCTCCTGGGCCGCGAGGAGCGAACGGCCAACGAAAAAGCCTGGATTTCGGTTAAAGCGTGTAACTATCAGCTGCCCTCCAAGTACAGGAACAAGATGGTCGAAATCTACACGACCGAGGAGGAGCTCTTTGTGTTCGATCTCTTTACTGGGAAGGAGATCATTGCCTATCGGCTCTCTCTGATGCCGGGGCAGTTGATCTCCACGAAGACCTGCCACAGAGAAGGCGAGAAGACGGCCTGGGAGCTCAAGGCTGCGGTGGCCGGGCTCTTCGAGCTCGAGAAGTGGAAGCGTTTTGTCGAGCGAAACTTCAAGACCTTCCCGAGGTATGTGCGGGACCAATGTCTGGAAGCCAAGAAGTTCTTTGTCGAGAGGGAGATAGATATCGAGATCTTGGAGAGGGCCCTGGCGTACTGTCTCGAAAACGACACGAGGAGCTTTGCCAACCTCAAGGACACCTATGTCCATTTCGAAAGGGAAAGCCGGCAGCCCGAGCCGGTCTCCCTTGTTGAGGTTGAAGGCCTTGGCCATTATCCGCCTTTGCCGGTCAGCCAACGGTCCGTTTCTGACTATGAGCAGGCGGTCCGGGAAAGGACGCTCTCATGAAAGCCCATCAGCAGACGCTCGCCTACCTCAAAACGCTCAACCTCCAAGGCGTCCTCCGGGGTCTCGATGAAATGATCAACGACGCGGAGTCGAGGAAAATCTCCTACCTGGGGTTCCTGAACGGGATCTTTGCGGCGGAAATCGACTTCCGGATCAAGCGCCGGGTCGAGAGAAATATGACCGGCGCCCACTTTCCGGTCCAAAAGCAGCTCGAGAATTTTGATTTTGGACGGGTCAAGGGGATCGGGAAATCCGAGGCGGCGAACCTTCTCGACTGCCGTTGGATCGACAATAGGGAAAACCTGCTGTTTTTTGGACCTCCTGGCATCGGGAAAACCCATCTGGCCATCGCCTTCGGACGGACCGCCGTGGAAAAAGGGTATAAGGTCTGTTTCGAACGCGTCACCAACCTGATCAAGCTCCTGAAAACCGCCGAAGTCCAGAAGACCTCGGAATACCGAATCCGGAGGATCATGAAGTCGGACCTGGTCATCATCGACGAGATCGGCTACACGCCCATCGAGAAGCGGGAGGCCAATCTGTTTTTCAACATGATCAGTGAACTGTATGAGAAGGTCTCGGTGATCGTGACCTCCAACAAGAGCTTCGAGTCCTGGGCGGAGATGATGGGCGACACCGTGATGACCACGGCGCTCTTGGATCGGTTGCTTCATCATGCCAAGGTCTTCACCTTGGACGGAGAATCGTATCGTATCAAAAAATCAGGAAAGGAGGTATGAGTCATTCCGATGGAGCATGGGAAATCTGTTTACCGTGAGGGTGGGAAATATCCTTACCGTGATCATGGGAAATGTCCTTACCGCAAGGGTAGGAAAAGTACTTGACATTTACATAAGATCGATAACCTTCAATCGTTGGGCCATACGCAGGAGCGCGGCTATGCCCCCGGCTTCAAAAAGCACGGCTTCCTTCGGAGCGGCGGGTTTCGTTTGATCTAACCGCTTAAGGATGGAATCCAGGGTGCCGAGATACTTTTGCCAGACGATCCGGGGTTTACCGCTGACTCGGGCCGATTCGACGGCATAATAATATGGATATAAATATCGATTTAGCCGCCATATATAGTAGGGTAATACATGAGGATTAGGGATAACTCTT
>JBAQGA010000201.1:0-6306 GCA_049287565.1 Candidatus Aminicenantales bacterium | reverse complement strand
GGCCTCCTCTATTCGCTTCCAGCTTCCCAAGGAAACAAAGTGTCTTGTTTATGAGGACAAGGATTTCAAGAAGAAGCTACCTCTAGAGCTCATTGGCACGAATGAAGTTGTAGAAGTGCCGGAGCTTGCAGATAATGTGAAACGCAAAATTTCGTCGATGAAATTTGCCAAATAGTAGAAGGCTGCGCCGGGCGCCTCAAGACTACCGTTGTATCGAGGATTCTAAGCAGCAAGGATTCTTATTTCGGCAATCGTACGACAAATTGGGTCGCTTTCTGGATTGCCAGGACGGCGATACCCTCATTCGCCTGATAGGTCTGGCCGGGCGCATCCAATCGTTCCATTTTCTCCTTCCCACTATGATGGAGCGCCACGACCTTCCAGCTATCGGGCTCGAACACCGGACTTCCCGAGCTGCCCGGTTCGGTGGGAGTGCGATAGTGGAGTCTGGTGTCATTGCACCCGACAAGCTGGTTGTCGTAGAGCGAGATCTCAAGATCCCGTCCGCCGGGGTAACCGATGATGTATGTTCGCGGAGCGGGGGGATAGTCGCTCATTTCAACCCGGAGATCGGACAACGGAAGTGGCTCGGCGCCCTTTGGAATGCGCTCGAGCCGCATAAAGGATGCATCGAGTTCCGCAACTGGCGACAGCCATTCCACTGACTTGACTTGGACTCTCTCGCCCAAGAATTGGAAGTTGGCCTGAGCCTCGCCAGCCAGAAGCGGACGAGGTGGCAACGACCGATCCCGCTCATCCTTTGTTGCTACCACGTGCGCGTTGGTGACCATCAGAAGTTCATCACCGTCATAGCCGGGGAAGAAATCCGCTCTTCTGGCAAGCCACCCCGTTCCCAAACCTTTACCACCTTTCTCGATGCGTGCGATTCCCTTGCAGCGGTCGAGCGCCATCGCATACCAAACAATAGGTAATGACCGATCGGCTCCGAACCTTTTCTCGAGCCCTTCTCGGATCGCGCTTTCATCATGATGGGCAGTGTCGACGCCGATTCTCATCCCCGCACCCTGCCGCTTTAATAATGCCGCACGGAGGATCGGCAGAATCCGCGCTCCGATCGGTTCCTCCTCAGTAAGCTGCCATAATTCCCTCAATTGACGAAATGTGCTGTCCAGCGCGAAGGCATCGACGTCCGTGGAGCGTATGTATTCGATGGCGGCTTTCTCGGCCCCGTCCTCCTTGCCGAGTGCCACATAAGCCTCCAGGCGAGTCGCCAAATCCCACGCGGGCAAGCACGGCTCGGTAGTCTGTCTTTCGCGCGCTGCGAGGACGTCCAGGATCTGCTCGGCTGTTTGGCGAGCTATGGGTAGATCTCCGGAACGCGTCAAGAGAGCAACCTTGTTGATGCCGTGCCACAGATATTGGTCTCGATCCTGATCATACACTCGACCATAAGCGTCGAGGGCTAACCAAAGGCTATCCTGCCTCCTCGAATCGTCTTGGCCTTCCGCATTCACATATGCTTGCTTGTAGAGCCGGCCGACCAACCCAATCGCCTCCATCCGTTCTCCCAACGGCGTGGCAGCGTTTTGCACCAAGGTATCGAGAACGCTGCGAGCCGCGGTTAGCTCTCCCTGATCTATGAGGGATTGAGCATACTGTCGATATATCTGTGGGGCAGTTTGCCCCGCCTGCAAAAACGCGTCCGCCACACGACTCATTAGCGTGAACTGGCGAGCGCTCCTTAATAGACCCAGAATTTTGCGGGCGGTCGATTCTTTCGGAGGCACGGGCTCCTGACGAAGTCGCTGTATTAATTGCTGACATGTCGCATCGGTACCTTCCCAGTCGAACGACTGCAGCTGAGAATTCAACTCGCTCTCAAGGGAGGCCAGATCATCCCAACTCATTGTCAAACCTCCTTTTCAAGACTCTAATCTAGGCTTCCTAGATCACCAAATCCTCGGGCTTTTCGATCCGCGTATAAACATCGGCTGCCGACTCGAGTTCATCATCAGAAATTCGCTTGGGATCATGATTTCGCAGGAAACCAAAATCCAAGGACGTTAGCTTTTCTAGTTCGGTGATCGGGATTTGGTAGGTCCGGAACTCCCCATAGGCGAACTCAAGTCCCTCCACCATATCGGCCTGACTTAGGATGTAAGCAGTCGCTGAAAGCTGACCATCATCCTTGACGATCACGGCAACCTTCCAAAACTGGAGCGGGATGCGGGCATCGCGATAAATGGGATCGTCCTCCCCAAAAACAGGTCCAGTGAAGACACTCACCTTGAGATTGTGTTGTCCCGCGTTCTTCAAGATATAATCCTCGAGATCGTTCCAGATGTCCTGATTCAAATTTTTGTGTTGGGGAGAACAGTTGGTAAAGTGGAATGTGTCCGAATTGGCGACGGTCGCATCTGTGCCCCAGACCGGATCCAGGCGGCGGACGAGATGCCCACGATCCAGTTCGTTGTTCACATAGAGAGCCTCACCGAACTGCGCGTCGGATGAGATCCGGGGATCAAGATACCAGCGGTCGCCCGTGCGTACGAGTTCGACTAGTTGATTTCCATCGATATTAACACCGGTGAACATAGCCATGCGGCGCGACTTGCTCATCGCAACCGAGAAGTGGGTATAGGGAAGCAGATTTGTTCTCTTGCCTGAACTGTCGCCATATTCCAGGACATCTTGGGCAAAGCGACCCACTGGTTGCGGCAGTGGAACCGGGACTCCGATGAAGTTCGCGATGTATCCGATACGGTCGTCATAATCAGAAGGATCCGGTCGGCGCTCGAGATCATCCTCCTCGGCATGGAGGGCGGGCGGAGAAGCCTCGGCAGGTTTAAATCCAAGCTCCTCCATCGCCTCCCGGATGCGTTGCGATACGATCGCTTGACCATGGTCAAGATGCAGGCCGACTGCCTGACCGCTGTTTAGTGACATGAGCATAGCCCCTGGAGCCCCCGCCGGCCAAGCGCAATCATGCTCGAGCCGTTGCGCTGAGACGATGCGGACAATCCCAGGGGCGAGGCGCAAATCGGGACAATTTCCAACCGCGACGACCTGTTCGCCCTCCTTAGGTCTGGTGGCGAGAATTGGAGGAGAGGGGAGAGGGGTCTCGACTTCGAGGAAGGCCAGCTCTGGAGCGACCGAGCTTGTGAGGACTTGTCTCACCTTATATACTGACCCGTCAGCGAGATGGACGCTTACGGTGAACTTATCACCAAAGAAGCTAGTCGTAAGCACTCGATTGCTTACGATCCATGCCGTGACTGAACGATCGGGCAGGCCATCAGTACGGATCTGAACTCTGGCAACGGCGCCTTTCGCATGTTTCAGGTCCGCTTCGGCTAAAGACAAGCGACAATACCAGTACAGCGTCGCATCAGCCTTGGGTATATCGCTAATCTCCGGTGGAAGGAGCGGACGCGAGGACGCGCCGATTGAACTCCGGTCTGTCAGCATCGTCTTGGACATCGATTCCTCCTTGCATTATGTTGCTTGTGCGGCGGGGGGACCCAAAGTCTGCAAGTTCTTGAGTGTGCTCGCCTCTGAGCCTTGAAAGAATCCCCTTTAGCACAAAAAAATCATATTCCGCCCCCTAATTAATGTCAAGAGGTTGCTGTTTAACTTGACCTCTGACAGCACTGCGATTTATCCTTCCTAAGGATAAGACGAGGCAAAATTTTGGAGCAAACGCTCACATGCGTATTCTGGCGAAACTGGCCACCGATTCTGGTCTAAACAGGCCACCCGTCGGAGCGAAGCGACGCTGGATTTTCATTATATGCCCTTGTGGCCGGATTGAGTCAAGGATTTCTGCTTTCTCATCGATTCTCCCGTGATCTCAAGTCGATACGCATTGTGAACGACGCGGTCCATGATGGCGTCCGAGAGCGTCGGCGAGGAGAACCGCTCATGCCAGTTCGCGACCGGGACCTGAGAGGCGAGGACCGTTGACGTGCGTTTGTAGCGGTCGTCGACGATCTCCAGGAGGTCTTGGGTCTGGACATCCGTGAGCGGATTCCGCAGCCAGTCGTCGATGACGAGAAGCTGGGTCTTGGCCAGGGTATCCAGGAACTTGGGATAGGAGCCTTCGGCATGGGCCAGAGTCAGTTTCTGAAGCAGCCGCGAGCTCTGAAAATAGCGGACCGAAAAACCGTTTCGGCAGGCGGCGGTCCCCAGGGCACAGGCGAGATAGGTCTTGCCGGCGCCGGTCGGGCCGGTGATGATCAGGTTGTGTTTGTCCCGGATCCATTGGCCTTCGGCCAGGCTCAGGACCTGGCCGCGATCCAGACCCCGGCGAGGCCCGAGATCCAGGTCCTCGACGACGGCGGCCTCCCGGAAGTGAGCCACCCGCATCCTGCGGACTTGTTTCCTCTGCTGACGAAGGGTCCATTCCCGATCGAGCAACAGCCCGAATCGCTCTTCGAAGGAGAGCTTCCGGTACTGAGGGCTGTCCATCTGCTCCCGCAGGCCTTCCAATATGCCGGCGAGCTTCAAGGCCGTTAATTTATCGAGGATCGGCTGATAGAGCATGATGCGTTTTCCCTGTTTTCAAGCGTTCGGCCAAAAATATCGCGTTTAAATGACCTAGGACGGGCGATCGTCTTCACGAGTAGTAGCCCGTCCCGCGGATATTCGGATGCGGCGATTCCGCGCCCTTTCTGGTCTCGTCTTCGGACCGGACCCGATCGAGTCCGACATCGAGGATGTTTTTCACCCCGCGATAGGAGTGCAGGCCGAAGTAAAGCGCCCTCCGGCAGGCGTCCTCAAGCCTCCCGTTCCCGTAGCGCGATTCCAGCCGCATCAGACCCAACGCCGACCGGTAGCCTTGCTCGGGATGGGCCCGCCCAACGAGCAGGGTCCGGACCATCTCGGCCGTCGCCGGACCCGTCTTCTCCGCCCAACGGAGGAAACGCTCCGGAGTCCAGTCGAGGTACGCCCGATGAGACGCCGGCATATGCTCGGGCCAGGTCGTGTGATAGCCCGGCGTGTCATCTCGCAGGTGCGAGGCGATCCGTTCGCCCCTGGAAAAGATCTCGACCGTGTGCTCCGTCACCCGAAGGCCCACCTCCTTATGTCGCATCTCATAGGGCACGCTGTAATAATGCCGATGGTATTGGACGTGATAATCGATCCCCACTTTAGCCCGCTTCCATTCGGCCGGCTCATATGGCCGGTCCGGCAGCGGCCGCAGGGCCGGACGGTCGAGCGCCTCGAACAGCTCCCAGCGGCTTTTCCCAAGGTGCGCCATCGGCCGGCGATTCAGATCCTCCCGCCGTTCGGCGATCGCGGCGTTGATCTCCTCCAAACTGAAAAACGTCCGCTTCCGGAGCGGCGCGATCACCCAGCGCTCGACAACTTGCACCCCGGTCTCGACTTTCGCCTTGTCCCGAGGATGCCGGACCCGGGTCGGAACGACCGCCGTCCCATAAAACTGGGCCATGTCCTGGTAGGTCGGGTTGAGGTCCGGCTCATAGAAGCAGGCCGATGTGACGCCGGTCTTGGCGTTGTCCGGGACAAGAACCTCCGACACTCCGCCGAAGTACTCGAAGGCGTGGACATGGCCGCTGATCCAGCACACAAGCGCCTGCGAAGCGTGGGCCTCGCAAAAGGTCATGCTCGATGCGCCCAGCGTCGCTACGAACATCGAGGCTTCATGAGTCTCGCCCGTCGTCGGATCCTGGTAGAACATCGGCAGGCCCGCGTAGTCCACGAACAGCTTCTCTCCCGCTTTGTGGGCGAGCCGCATCGTCGGGTGAAGCACCTTGGCCCAGCGACTGTACCGCGCGCAAAACTGCGGGTAGCTGTACGTCTCCGTTTGCCCTTCGGCGTACTCCAGCCAGAGGAGCTTGCGGGTGACGCCCTTCCTGCGAAGCTCCTGATGGAGCTCTCCCCAATCGGGCTCTTTTCGCTTGCCTCCCAGCCGGACTTCGTAGGGAAAAAGCCGGGCCTCGAGCGCCTCCTCGGTCAGCCCCTCCGGAAGCGGCCAGCCGAGTCCCGCCTCGGCCGCCCGTCTCAAGTACTCCCGGACGGTCTCTTTGCCGATCGCGCAGGCCCGGGCAATCGCCCGGTTGGAAAGTCCCGTCTGCTTCAGCCGCAGCACTTCTTTGATCTTACGCATGGATAACCTCTCTCTCGGCATCTTGTTCTCCTCTCCTTTGGTGAGGAGAGATGATGACCGATCATCGTTAAGTTATCCAGCGCCGCTTCACTTTTTGAAGATTCTGGCCCCGGCCGAAAAGTGGCCGTTTTCAACCAGAATCGGTGGCCGCTTTCAATCAGAATCAGTGGCCATTTTGAATCAGAATCACTGGCCGGATTCGACCAGAATATGCA
>JBAQGA010000200.1:0-4346 GCA_049287565.1 Candidatus Aminicenantales bacterium | reverse complement strand
CTCTTCCGCTACGGGGGCTTCAAGGCGGCTTCCTGCGCCCAATGGAATCGCATAAACAGAGAGGCTTGCCTTCGACCTTTCCGAGTTGACATTGGCGGGGATGTATATTAATAAAGGCCTTTCCCATCCGGCGGCCTGGGAGCCGGGGATTCGGTTGCTGAGGAGTGCCCGTGGATTTCCTTGCGCGGCTCATCGATTTCGCTCTCCATCTCGACAAGTACCTGAGCTCGCTCATCCAGACCTTCGGGCTGTGGACGTATCTCCTCCTCTTCCTCGTCATCTTTCTGGAAACGGGCTTCGTGGTGACGCCTTTTCTGCCCGGCGATTCGCTCCTTTTCGCCGCCGGAACGTTCGCCGCCGCCAAAGTGTTAAATGTCGCTTGGCTTTTCGTTATCCTCAGCGCTGCGGCTGTACTCGGTGATACGGCCAATTACTGGATTGGTCATTTCGTCGGGCCGAAGGTCTTCCGCCGGGAAAAATCCCGGTTCCTCAAAAAAGAATATTTGGAGCGGACCCACCGTTTTTACGAAAAATACGGCGCCGAGACGATTATCATCGCCCGCTTTGTGCCGATCATCCGGACGTTCGCCCCCTTCGTCGCTGGGATCGGGCGGATGAGCTACTGGAAATTCATCAGCTATAACGTCATCGGGGGGATCGGCTGGGTCGCCGTCTTCGTCTTCGGCGGCTACTTCTTCGGTAATATTCCCTTCGTGAAAAGGAATTTCAGTCTGGTCATCATCGTCATCATCATCGTTTCGATGGTCCCGGCGGCCGTTGAATTCTTTCGCCACCGCGGGGGCGCCCGCCGGAAAAATCCTTAAAGATATTCCTGAGGAAGGGACGACCCAGCGCCTGGTAGTCGGTCAGGTCTGTGTGGAGTGGTGTAACCGATATGTAGCCGTGCTGGACGGCCCGGACATCGCTTCTCTCATTTCCGCTGGGGGTGGGAGTCCCCGAGCCGATCCAGTAATAGGTGTTCTCACGGGGATCCTTTTTCTCGACGATCTCGGGATCATAACGTTTTTCACCGAGGCTGGTGATCCTCACTCCCTTGAAGGGCGGAGGAGGGATGTTGATGTTGAGGGTCAGTCCGGCGGGGAGCCTTCGACTGAGGAGCCGGGAGGCAAGGTCGCGGACGAAACGGGCCGAGAAATCATTGTCATAGCGGCCTTTCTCGTCCGGCAGCACCGATACGGCGACCGCTGAAATCCCCAGAAACGAACCCTGGAGGGCGGCCGCGACAGTCCCGGAATAGGAGATATCCTGTTGTCCGAGATTGGGTCCGCGATTGAGGCCGGAGATGATCAGGTCGGGGGTTCTCGGAAGGAGCATTTTCAGCGCCAGGTAGATGCAATCGGCCGGGGTTCCATCCACGGCAAAGATGTTTTTCCGGATCTTCTCCACCCGCAGGGGACGGCGGAGCGTCACCGAGAGGGACGTGGCGCTTTTTTCCCGGTCGGGCGCGACGATGAAGATATCGGCCAGGGTCTTGAGACGACGGGCCAGGACCTGGATGCCTTCGGCAAAGAACCCGTCATCGTTGGCCAGGAGGATCAATGGCTTCATGCGGGCCCTTAGGAACGGATCATGACCAGCATCATCTTGAACGGTATCAAGGCCTTTAGGGCATGGGGTTCCTTGGCCGGCATGATGATCATCTGGTCCTGGGTCAGGAGATGCCTCTTCCCGGAGATGGTGACCTCGGCCCCGCCGTCGATCACATAGACCAGGGCATCGAAGGGCGCAGTGTGCTCACTGAGGCCCTGGCCTTTGTCGAAGGCAAAGGCCGTGACAGTTCCTGTCCTCTGACTGATGATTTCCCGGCTGACGACCGAGCCGGACTGATAGTCCACCAGGCTTTTCAAAGAAAGCGCCTGGGCCCTGAGGCCGGCGGGCGTCTCTTGTTTTTTGACAGCAGTCATGAGTTTTCTCCTTGTTCCCGAGAAGCTGATACTTCGGCCTGAACGTCAACAGGAAAGAATGGTCGGGACGGGCGGATTTGAACCGCCGACCCCATGCACCCCAAGCATGTGCGCTACCAGGCTGCGCCACGTCCCGAATCAAGAAACGATATTATAGCAAAAAAGGAGGGGATTTTTACAGCTTCCTCGACTTTTTTCCCAGCAGGCTGGCGAGATCTTGAAGGTTGTCTCGGACCTCGACCAGGGTTTTTTTCAGCCGGTCGGGATGGAGGGGCTCGCTCGACCGGCCCTCGAATTCCGTTTCGATCTTGCGTTTAGCCCCGGCCAGGGTGAGGCCCTCCTGGACAAGGAGTTCCTTGAGCCTCAGGATGATGTCCAGGTCTCTCCGGCGGAAGATCTTCTGGCCGCTCCCTGTCTGGCCGGCGTGGAGGAAGGGGAATTCCCTTTCCCATTTTTCGATGACCCGGCGCTCGAGATTGGCGATGCGACTGACTTCATCGATCCGGTAAAAAAGCTTGGCCTCGTCCTTTGCGCGCTTCATCTCAAACCTTTCATCACCATAACATGACTCATTAGGTCCGTCAAGGAGAGGGTTGGCGCCTCATGCGCCTATCATGAAGATCATAAATTTAGGAATACTCCCCGAAGCAAGCTCTATCGGAGCTTATGTCGGTCTGCTGATTCTGATATAATCGGTCCGCCCATGCCCAAGGATCAGGATGAGACCTTGACCCCGCTGGCCGAGCGGATGAGGCCCCATTCCTTTGACCGGTTTTATGGCCAGGAACATCTCCTCGGGCCGGGCAAGATTCTGGGGGAGCTGATCGAATCGGGCCACCTGGTCTCTCTCATATTCTGGGGTCCTCCCGGCTCGGGCAAGACCACCCTGGGGACCATGATCGCCCGGCATTTCGATTTGCCCTGCCTGTTTTTTTCGGCCGTGCTCTCCGGAATCAAAGAAGTCAAAGAAGTCATGGTCAAGGCAGAGAGCCATAAGAAGATGTACGGGAAGCCGAGCATTATCTTCGTCGACGAAATTCACCGCTTTAACAAGGCCCAGCAGGGGGCGTTTCTTCCCTATGTCGAACGGGGCGACGTCATCCTCTTCGGGTCGACCACCGAAAATCCATCGTTCGAGGTGATCGCACCTCTCCTCTCCCGCACCAAAGTCCTGGTGCTCCAGCCGCTCTCCGAAGATGCCCTCTCCCGGATCCTGGAGGAAGCCTTGGCCGACGAGAAGCGTGGGCTGGGCAAAAGGAACCTGGCCTTTGATGACGGGGCCCGCCAGCTCATCATCGATTATGCCAACGGCGATGCCAGGCGGGCCCTCAATACCCTCGAGATCGCCGCCAGCCTGGCCCGCGGCTCCCGGATCGGACAGGAAGAGGTCCAGGAAGCCCTCCAGAAGCGGATCCTTCTCTACGACAAGAGCGGGGAGGAGCATTTCAACCTGATTTCGGCCCTCCATAAGAGCCTGCGCAACAGTGATGTGGACGCGTCCCTCTATTGGCTGGCCAGGATGGTCTATTCCGGCGAAGATCCGCTCTACATCGCCCGACGGCTGGTCCGGTTCGCCTCCGAGGATATCGGCCTTGCTGACCCCCAGGCATTATCCATCGCCCTTCGGGCCAAGGAAGCCTATGATTTTCTCGGCTCGCCGGAAGGAGAGCTGGCCCTGGCAGAGGCCGTGATCTACATGGCTTCAGCGCCCAAAAGCAACCGCGCCTATGCCGCTTACACGAAAGCGATGAAGGACGTTGAATCCAGCCCCCAGGAGCCCGTTCCCCTGCAGATCCGCAATCCCGTCACAGGGCTGATGAAAGACATCGGCTACGGCAAGGATTATGCTTACGCCCATGATTTTGCTTTTTCGACGACCGACATGGAGACCTTCCCCGAAAGATTGAAGGGGCGGAAGTATTACGTGCCCGGCGAACTGGGGCTGGAGAAGGAAATCAAGAAGAGGATCGACTGGTGGCTCAAAATCAAGGAGAGAATCAGGGCGGGGAAAGCCGGTCCCCCTCCTGCCGGTAATGAATCTTCCCTGAAAAAGAAGTCGGGCGGCTGAAGGCTTATTCTCCTTCTTCTTTTTCTTTTAACAAGTAATAGACTTCCCAGCTGATGTCATCGGCTAGACAGCCCAGGCAAGAGGTCTTGGTCGTGGCCAGTTCTCCGTCGGAGATCTTATCTTTGAGGATTTTTTTCACCCTCTTCCGGATTTTGTAGAGAAGGATGTAGTTCACCATCGGCCTATCTTCAAAAATCATATCAACTTCATCCTGCCAAGTAAAGGAGGCTCGGGGCAGTGGCATCGAAACCGCGCCCGTTTTCTCCCAGCGCGGAAAACGGGCTCGATTCGTCGTTCGCTCTTCTCTCCCTCCGGTCGAGAAACCGTGCCCGCTCACTCCTCATACGGGTTTC
>JBAQGA010000199.1:0-36031 GCA_049287565.1 Candidatus Aminicenantales bacterium | reverse complement strand
CTCCCGTCACCTTGTGAAGGTCCAGGTCCAGATAGCCGCTCCGTCCCTCCGGGAAAGCGTGCTTCAGGGCATTGGAGATGAGCTCGTTGACGATCAATCCGCAGGGGATGGCCGTGTTGATGTTGAGATGGATCTCCTCGGCCTCGATGCGGAGCTGGATGCGGGAGGAATCGATCTGGTAGGAATGGAAAAGATGGGTGGCCAGGTTGCGGAGGTACTGGGAGAACTCGATGCGGGAGAGGTCGGAGGACTGGTAGAGGCGCTCGTGGATGAGGGCCATGGAGCGGATGCGGCGCTGGGATTCCTTGAACATCTCCAGGACGGCGGGGTCCTGGATGTGGCGGGACTGGAGGTTGAGGAGCGAGGAGATGACTTGCATGTTGTTCTTCACCCGGTGGTGGATCTCCTTGAGAAGGACGTCTTTTTCCTTGAGAGAGGCCTTGATTTGAGCATCAGTCCGCTTGCGGTATACGGCCATGGCCACCTGATCGGAGACGAACTTGAGGATGTCTTTCTCTTCTTCGCCGTAGCGGACGCCCTCGGTGTAGGTTTGGACGACCAGCACTCCGATCGTGCTGCCGTCGATGTTCAGCGGCACGCCCAGCCAGTCGATGGACGGAGCGCCGATGGACTCGACCTCGCCGCGCCGCACCAGCTGGACAAAAACCTCAGGGGAGGCGAGGAGGGGTTTTCCGGTGCGTAGGACGAACTCGGTCAGGCCCCGTCCGGGCTTCTTCGGGTTGGGCGGCGGGTCGAACTCGTCGACAAAGTAGGGAAAGCTGAGGAGGTCGGTACCCGGATCGTAAAGGGCGATGTAGAAATTCTTGGCCGGCATCAGGTCGGAGATGACCCGATGGATGGACTGGAATAACTCCTCCAGGCTCTCCGATGAGATGGCCGCCTCGGAGATCCGGAAGATCGAATCCTTGAGTTTTTCCGTGTGCTTCCTGGCGGTGAAATCGCGGGCGATGACCAGGGCGGCCGGCTTTTTCCGGAAAAAAATGACGCTTGTATTGACCTCGACGAAGAAGAGATCCCCGTTCTTTTTATGGAGAACCAGTTCGTACTTGGCGGGCACGTCCCGGCCGTCCATCCGGAGACCGTAGATTTTTTTGATCTCCGGGAGCTCTTCCGGGGAGAGAAAATCTGTGAAGGGTCGGCCGATGACCTCCTCAGTCGAATAGCCTCCCATCGCCGCCAGCCGGGGGTTGATGAACCGGATAAGCCCGTCTTGGACGATGATGATTCCGTCGTTGGCGCTGTTGACCACGGTGCGGTATTTTTCTTCGCTCTCCCGCAGGGCCTCTTCGGTGAGGTGATGCTCGCGCTCTTTCCGTTTGAGCTCGGCGAGCTGACGGCGCAATGTCTCGAGGCTCTCTGCCGAACCCCCTTTTTTCTTCTTGACGGAAACCGGGTGTTTACGGACTTTTAGTTGTTTGGGCAATATTATCGCCTCCAGGTAATATGGTGGGCAAATGAGGGCCAAAAGGGAATCGCCGCCAGGTGTGAATCGGGGGGTGATTTTTCGGGCGTAAGCATCACCCGCAAAGGGGATAATTCCCGGCCCGGAGAATCGACAACGGCAAGTAACTTCGCCTTGACATCCCGGCCAGGCGAGCCTTATATTTCAAACAGATTGGAGGAGGGAGAATTGGCGCTTAGAGCGTTTCTGCGCCATCAGTACCGAGCAAAGACTCCTGGCGGATTGCGACCGCACGGGCTCAAGCCCGGAATGCTTTTCCCGCTGGCTCTGATTATGACAGTCTGGTCCCTGGCCGGCCACTTGGGCGGTTCTTTGTCCGAGGAAAGCAGCGGAACGGGAGTGCTGCTCCCGGACGGACGCGAGTTCGTCTCCTGGAAGCGGCCGATTCCATTCACCAAGACATATTATGTGGACAACCGGAATCCCCTCGCCGCCGATGCGAATCCCGGGACCAGCGAGCTCCCTTTTCTCACGATCAACAGGGCCGCCCAGGTGTTGCAGCCGGGCGAGCGCGTCATTATCATGACCGGCGTTTTTCGCGAGCGCATCGACCCGGCCCGCGGCGGCACGGGAGCCGACCGGATGATCAGCTACGAGGCGGCGCCGGGCGCGGACGTCGTCGTCAAGGGTTCGCGGCTTGTCAAAACCGAATGGCGGCCGTCGACACGTTACAAGCTGTCCGTGCCCGATGAGCAGCGCGCCCAAGTCAAGATATACGAGCGTCGCCTGGACGGCCTCGATTTGCAGGGCTACAACCCCTTCGGTATGGCCGGCATCATGCATAACCGCGTCTACCTGATGCCCAAGCCGGAAGAGTTGTGGCGGCATCTCAAGCGGCGGGGGATGGTCTTCGTCGACGGCCGGCGCCTCGAGCAGGTGGAACTTTACCAGGGGCTCGGCGATCAAGACGGTGCCTTCTGGTGTGAGCATGATGGGCTGACGATTCACATCCGTCTTCCGGGCGATGCTGATCCGGACGAGCACGAGGTGGAGCTTGCCATCCAAGAGCAGGTCTTCGCTCCCCGGATGCCCGAGCTCGCTTTCATCCGGGTTAAGGGGATCACCTTCGAGCATGCGGCCAACGGTTTCCCCGTCCCCCAGCGCGGTCTGGTTTCGATGAGCCGGGGCCATCACTGGATCATCGAGGATTGTGTTATCCGGCACGCCAACGGGGTCGCCCTCGACATCGGTGCCCAGGACTGGGATATGGTGCCGCCTCTTGTTATCGGATATGCTATCGTCCGCCGCAATCATATCGACGGAGCAGGCGTATGCGGGATCGCCGGTGTGGGCGTGCAGAATACCCTCATCGAATCCAACCTCATAGAGCATGTGGGCTACCAGGACGTCGAGTTAGCCTGGGAAACCGGCGGGATCAAGCTGCACCTGACCAAGAACTGCCTGCTCCGCGCCAACGTCATCCGGCACATGGTCCATGCCGAGGCCGTGATCGCCCATAACTTGATCGGGCTAACCCAAGACGCGGCCATCAAATTCCGGACGATCGAAAGCCGGATCGTCAGCGGGCGCCGAGGCACCACCCGCCGGAACAAGGTCTTGAACAACATCTTTTTCCGCTGTGGTAAGGCCATCGATTTTTCGAATTCAGACAACACGGCGGACGGCAACCTCTATACCAAGGATTGGGGCGCAACGGGCGATGAAAACCAGGCAGTGGGACGGGGCCTCAATTGGATTCCCGATGCGGGCACGACTCTGCGGCTCGATCTCGAAGCGTGGCGGAAGTTTTTCGGATTCGACAAGAACGGCGCGTATGCGGATATGACGATTGACGTCGACCTCGACGCTCTGACCATGACCTGGGCGGTCTTAAGCGCCATTCCGGAACTCCCGAGCAGCAAGCACTTCCAGAAGAATCTTGTCGCCCAGACAGCGGGTGCGGTTCGTAAGCCCGGCCCCCTGGTCCAAGTGCCGAAACAAGCGGCCACGGTGAGTATCGACCCGCGGCAATAAAGAACTGGCTCTGGCCCGATCGCGCCAATGAGTTCTTGGCGAAAGAAACGACCAATAGCAGTTTTTTTATTGTCAAAAAGGACCCGAGCCGACGCGTTTCAGCTCGTTTTGCTTCACTGAAAGGGGATCATTTCTGGTGGCTCGGATTTAACGGCTTGGCCAAGAAATTATGCCGGTCCATTCGTTCGATAGAATAACCTAGCTTGACAATTCTTTCTTTGGACTGGTCAACGCGCACCTTCATTTCAGGCGGCGCTTTTTGGTAGTCCTTGCCTCCTGCGATTTCAACGATCAAGATTGGACGATATCTTTGAATTGTTTCCTTGGCCCCTTCAATCACGTAGTCTTCAAATCCTTCCACGTCAATTTTGATAAGCGAGACGTTTCGAAACCCAAAACTGTCAATGGTTCGAAGCTCCGCCTTGTCTCCGCCCTGTCCTATTCCTGTTCCACCTTCATTCCCTTTCGTCGCCGGATTCATTTCAATAATCTCGGAACCTGATCCCAGAGCGAATCGAAGAGGCACGACATTCCTGATCTGGTTTAGCTTCAGATTATGAACGAGTTCCCGGTAGATCTTGCGCTGTGGCTCGAAGGCATAGACGCGGCCTTTTTTTCCGACATATTTAGACATGAACAATGTGTGTGTTCCGATGAAGGCTCCGGCATCAATGACTGTCGTACCGGGTTTCACATATTTTCTCAGAAGAGTGACGACATTCTCTTCCCAGATACCGCCCTTGCGCAGAAAGTTCTTGATTTCATCTTGCTTATCATCTAGATAAAATCGTCCGCCACCGCGAACTGCAATGACTTTGTATTGTTCTTTTGGAAACGATTCCAGATAAGCCTGCATCTCTTGCTCGTCGTGCAAAAGGCGCGGCCTCAGGGCTTCAGGGCTAACGGCATTTTCGTTTTTGCAAGATGGGCAAAAGGCAATAAGAAATAGAACGGATATCAGGAACAGGAAATTTGTTTTTTGAGTCGCACTCTGCCGTTCCCTTCTGAGCTCGGAAATCATGCCTCCTGCTCCAAAGAATAAAAATTTCGTTTTCAGCTGCGCTGGCGAAGCGAGCGCCTCTGCGCCAATTTTTGCCCCATCCATTGCAGAGATAGTAAACTGCATCTTGATCTGATGTCAAGGTTGAGCTCAACACTGTCAATGCAACATGAATCTGTCCTGTTTTCAGCTCTAGACTAGGGAATGAGGAGGGGATAAAGATTGGCGTTTCGGGTAAGGACTGTGGGCGGTGCAGGGTTCGAACCTGCGACCCCCGGCTTGTAAGACCGATGCTCTACCGCTGAGCTAACCGCCCAACCGTCCTTCGTCCTTATTAAGTGGGGAAATGGGGACGGTTGTCAAGAAGGGATACCGGCGGCAGCCTGCCGATCACAGGCTAATTTCTCTTCATTTTGTACAAAGCGGGGGAGGTCCTCCCGAAGGCCCTCCATAGCGGACGGAACTCTTTTTTTCCGGCAAAGGCGAGGGCTTGGGTGAGGAAGTCCATCGACGACTGAGCGGGCGTCGCGAGGCGTCGAAGACGCCGTGGCGATCTCATGGAGATTGCTTCGTCACTTCGTTCCTCGCAATGACAGTTTCCTCGCTGGGGAACCGAACGGGCTGACGAACCGCCAGTTGCGACCAAGGCGAGGGGCATGGGCGAGAAGGTCATCCGGAGGCGAGCGGGCAGGGATCCGCGGAGCGGAGAGCGAGCCGAGGAAATAAGCGAATTTCCCTCGCCGGGGGAAATTCGCGGGCCTTCGAGCCCATGCCCCGAGCCTCTTTTTGAAAACGCGCGACAAAGAATTTATAATGGCCGCGATCGACCTACTCGTGATCCAAGGAGGCGTCATGTCCGAAAAACGTGATCTCGTCATTATCGGCGGAGGCCCCGGCGGCTACGTTGCCGCCCTGCGCGCGGCCCAGCTCCGGAAAAAGGTGACCTTGATAGAGGAGGACCGCATCGGCGGGACCTGCATGAACTACGGTTGCATTCCCACCAAGTTCCTCCTCAGCCAGACAAAACTGTGGAGCGATTTCAGGAATAACCCCAGGATCGAAGAGGTCGGGGAAACGGCCCGCTTGAACTGGAAGAACGTCCAGCAGGAAAAGAGGGTGGTCGTGGACAGGCTGGTCCGGGGAGTCGAATTCCTCCTCGAGCGGAATGGCGTCGAGGTCCTGAAAGGAAGAGGCGAACTCAAAAGCGAACGAGAGGTCGTTTTCCGCGGAGAGGGAGGAGAGAAATCGCTGGAAGCGGAGAGAATAATCCTGGCCACGGGCGGCCGGTCATCCGAACTCCCCGTCTTGAAGCCCGATAGCCGGGCTATCATCACCCATATGGAAGCGCTCGAACTTGAGGATGTGCCCCGGTCGCTTCTGGTCGTCGGGGCCGGAGCGATCGGCCTGGAGATCGGGACGATTTTCTCCCGCCTCGGGAGCGAAGTGACGATCCTCGAGATCATGCCCACCATTCTTCCGGGGATGGACCGCCAGACGGCCGTTCGCCTGGACAGGATGCTGAAGAAGCAGGGGCTCAAGATATTTACTGAAATGTGCCTCGAGGACAGCCGCCAGGAAGATGGCACGGTGCGGCTCAAAGGGACCTGCCTCAAGACGCAAAAGCCCTTTGAATTCGCCGCCGAGAAAGTGCTCTTGGCCGCCGGCCGCCGGCCGAACTCGGAATTTCTCAGGGACGGATTCGAGGGCCTTTTCGGCCGCGGCGAATTCATCGTAGTCAACGACGAGCTTGAGACTGCGGCCTCCGGGATATATGCCATCGGCGACCTCATCGGCGGGAAACTTCTTGCCCACAAGGCCTCGCACGAGGGGGTGGTCGCTGCTGAGAACGCGGCCGGAGGTTCGCGCGCGATAAACTATGACGCCCTGCCCATGGCGGTGTTTACTGAGCCGGAATTCGCCTCCGTCGGGTTGACCGAGGAGGAAGCCAGGGCCGCCGGCGGACAAATCCAGGTCGGGATCTTTTCGCTCCAGGCCAACGGCCGAGCTCTGACGTTGGAGAGCCCGGGGGGAATGATCAAGCTCATCGCTTCAGCCGATGACCGGGTGATCGGCGCCCATATCCTGGCACCCTTCGCCAGCGAGATGATTCCGGAGCTGACTCTGGCTGTAAGGAAGGGAATGACTATCCAGGACGTATCCTCGACGGTCCACATCCATCCGACGGTTTCCGAATCCTTGGCGGAAGCCGCCCTCAAGGTCAAAGGGATGGCCCTCCACGCCTTGAACTCATAGCTTAGCGTAGATTAACGGATGTAGCCCAAGGCCCGGAGCATCTCTTTGGTCTGGTCATCGATCTTGATGTCTTGTTTGCCGCCGAGGATCTCCCGGGCGAAGGCTTCCAGCTTCTGCCGGAGGGGCAGGAGTTCGGGCGGCCAATTCCGGCCGTCAAAAAGATTAGACTGCTCCTCAGGATCCTCCTCCAGGTTGTAAAGTTCGTACCTTTCGTTCTGGGCGGTGAGGATGACATGCCAGGGGGGAGAGAGCAACCCGAACCGGTCATTGAATGCCTCCGGACGGTAGGTTTCTTCGAAAATGAGCGGCGTTTTCGCTCTGTCGAGGCGCAGGAGGTTTCTGCCCTGAAAGTGGGGGAATGGCTTGATCCCGGCGAGGGCCGAGATTGTCGGGGCGACGTCCAGGAGCGTGACATGCTCGTCCCGGACGCTGCCTTCCTGGACAAGTTTGGGACAACGGATAATGAACGGGACGCGGAGATAGATATCGTAGAGATAGTGAATATGGCCGAAGTGCGGGTCGCCGAAGTCGTTGTGGTATTCGCCCAACCCCTCGCCATGATCACCGACCAGAAGGATGGCCGTTTTGTCGAAAAGCTGGAGCTCGCGCAGCTTGTCCCAGAGCTTCCCGATCTCGCCGTCCATGTATTCGACCTCTCTCTGGTAGCAGATCCGGACGCTCTCCCGGCTCAAGTTGGGTTTTCCCTGGAAGGTGAATTTGACGCGCTCGAGGCCGGCCTTGTTTTGAATGTCGATGAGGCTGTTGTTCTTGAAAAAATACGTCTCGTCGGCTTGGCGGATGAACCAGCCCCGCCGAAAGTCGATAAGGTAACTCTCCGGCTGAGGTGGCGGGCTGAAATCCGCTTTGTCCAGCCGGCCGAGAAAGTGGTCGGGCCGATCGTCGAATTCGTTTCGGAACTCGATCCGCAGTTGGTTCGTTCCCGGCTTTAGGTCAAGCGCGACTTCGTTGAAGGTGTGCTTTTGAAGGCTGGTTTCGGCGACCAGACGGTCGTTTAAGAAGAGCTTGAAGTCCAAAGGAGAATCAGGAGGCGCGTAGGGATCGTGGGGGTCGGAATAGTGAATCCACAGGAAAAAGGGACGGTCTCTGTTTGTTTCCAGCCAGGAGTGGACACGCTGATTGACCTCGCCCGCCGAGAGGTACCAGCGCTCCGGGGGAAACTCATCCTCGTAGTGTTCGAATCCTTGCTCGAGGCCGAATGGCCTCTTGAGAACTCCCAAGGACACAAAGGCGGCTGTGGCATACCCCTTTTTCCGGAACTGGTTGACGAAGGACGGGCGGGCCCGCTTGGCGGCGATCTTCTGGCCGTTGTTGTAATTCCTGAGGCGGTGAGGCGGCTCGGAAAAAAAGATCGAGCCGTGGGAGGGGAGAGTAATCGGGATGAGACTGTAGGCGTTCCGAAAAAGCGTGCCCTCCCGGGCAAGAAGGTCGATATGGGGGGTGGCCGCCCGGGACGGATCGTAGGCGCTGATGAAGTCGGCCCGCTGTGTGTCCAGGGTGATGAGGATGATATTTTCAGGCCGTGACGACGGCCGGCAGGCCGGAAGGCCGGTCAAAAGAAGAAGGATTTCGCCGAGCCAAATGGCCCCCCAACGGTTCCTGAGCAAGGATATCAATCCGATCATTGCGGACGCCGGAAATGGCCATTATGGAGGATTGAGATTTTTTTGTCAAAAGTGATTGCCATTTCCGTTTTATTTTTATAAAATGTCCGCCCATTGCAGGAAAGAAAGACATGATCGAACTCTTTTTGGTCTTCCTCATCTTCGGGCTGCTCGGTCTCGTCCTGATTTTCATGAACAAGCTCCTCGGGCCGAGGAGAACCAATCCCGTCAAGGAACAGCCCTTCGAGTGCGGCAGCCCTTACCTGCAGAAAGGGATCAACCCGTTCCCCATCAAATTTTACCTGGTCGCATTCATTTTCCTGCTCTTCGATGTCGAAGTGGTTTTTTTCTTTCCCTGGGCGCTTGTCTTCAAAGAGATGAGAGTGACGGCCTTGATCGTCATGGTCGCCTATATTGCGGTCCTCGTCGTCGGATTCGTCTATGCCTGGAAAAAGGGCGCGTTTGAATGGGAGTGACGGGAAAACACATGAGCAAGGATAAAAAAAAGCGCCCGCCGGCCGGTCCGTTCATCACCACTCAATTCAATTCCCTGCTCGGCTGGGCCCGCAAGTTCTCCCTTTTTCATTATCCCTTCGTCACCGCCTGCTGCGGAATGGAGTACATGTCGGCGGCCTGCGCCCATTTCGACATCGACCGTTTCGGCGCCGGCTGGACGCGGTTCTCACCGCGCCAGTCGGACATGCTGCTCGTCGTCGGCACCGTCACCCATAAGGAAGCCCCCGTTCTGCGGACGGTTTACGAGCAGATGACCGAGCCCAAGTGGGTCGTCGCCTTCGGCACCTGCGCGGTGAGCGGTGGCATCTATGACAACTACGCCGTCGTCCAGGGGATCGACCGGATCATTCCGGTGGATATCTATATCCCGGGCTGCCCGCCGCGGCCCGAGACGGTGCTCGACGGCCTTATGAAATTGCAGGAAAAAATCCAACATCAGGATCACGATTGGCGATGGAAGAAAAGGACGTATTAGAGCGGCTCCGGAAAAAATTCCCGGCCGAGGTCAAGGAGACGGTCCGCTCGCTGGGAGATGAAGTGGCCGTTATCGACAAGGCCGCGCTTCTCCCGGTCATGACCTTTCTCAAGGACAAGCCAGAAGACTACGCCATGCTTCTGGACCTGACCTGCGTCGATTACCGGGGCGAGAGGCCGCGCTTCGAAATGGTCTATCATCTTTTTTCCCTCACGGGTCAGGCACGCTTGAGAATCAAGACCAGGCTCGACGAGAATGACCTCCGGATTGCCTCCCTGATGCCTCTCTGGAAAAACGCCAATTGGCTGGAGCGGGAAGTGTACGACCTCTTCGGGGTCCATTTCGAAGGGCATCCGGACCTCCGCCGGATCTTCATGTACGACGGATTTGAGGGTTATCCGCTGCGCAAGGATTACCCTTTGCGGCGGAGCCAACCGCTCATTCGCTTGAAGGATTGACATGCCGACACGGATTCAGAAAGAGGCCCGCCAGGACACGATGCTCCTCAACATGGGGCCCTCCCACCCGGCCATGCACGGGACGATCCGGATCATGCTGGAGCTCGACGGTGAACGCATCCTCAATTCCGAGGTGGAGGTCGGGTATCTCCACCGCGGTTTCGAGAAGACCTGCGAGCATCGGACCTACTTCAACCTGCTTCCTTATACGGACCGCCTGAACTACGTTTCGCCGCTCATCAACAACCTCGCCTATGTTATGACCGTTGAGAAGATGCTCGGCGTCGTCGCCCCCGAACGCGCCCAGTACATTCGCGTCATGATGAGCGAACTTTCGCGCATTTCCGACCACCTCACCTGTCTGGCGGCTATGGCCATGGAATGCGGCGCCTTCACCGTTTTCCTGTACAAAATGAAGGCCCGTGAATTCATCTGGGACGTCATCGAACAGACCACCGGCGCCCGGATGACGACTTCCTACATCCGCATCGGCGGAGTCCGGGCGGACCTCCATCCCGATTTCGACACCGTCCTGAAGAAGGCGGTCGAGGAAACCCGCCGGGTCCTGAAAGATGTTCACGGCCTCTTGGACAAAAACAAGATCTTCCTCAACCGGACGCGTGACGTCGCCGTCATGTCGGCGCAGGACGCCGTCGCCTTCGGCTGGACGGGGCCCTGCCTGCGTTCGACCGGTGTCCTCTATGACGTTCGCAAGGCCCATCCCTATCTTGTCTACGACCGGTTGAACTGGGAAGTCCCGCTGGGAGAGCGAGGCGACAACTTCGACCGCTATATGGTCCGGATGCGGGAGATGGAGCAAAGCCTGCGCATCATCGAGCAGGCGGCCGTCCGCATCCCCAAGACGGCCCACGCCTTGATCACCGACGGGATCGAGCCGGAGCTGGCGATCAAGGAGTCACGGCGCCGGAGAGTTCGGAAGGCGATCGCGCTTTCCCCCAACCTGGAGGGATCGGAGGAATATCGTTATCCCGGCATCCTGGCGTCCGACAAAGGTTATGTCGTTCCGCCCAAGGAAGAGACCTATACCTCGATCGAAGGATTGATCAACCACTTCAAGTTCTTCATGCGTGGACACGGCATCCGGCCTCCCAAGGGAGAGGTCTATTTTGCCGTCGAGGGCGGAAATGGAGAGCTCGGTTTCTATATCGTTTCCGACGGCACGGACCGGCCCTACCGGCTCCACCTCCGGGCCCCCTGCTTTCATATCGTCGCTGCCCTGGAGCATCTCATCCAGGGTCGCTATGTCGCCGACGTCATCCCGACCTTCGGGTCGATGAACATGATCGGAGGAGAGCTGGACCGGTGAACCCCGAATATTCCGCGGCCCTTCGCCAGAAGATCGATGAGGTCATCGCCCGCTATCCCAAGAAGGAAGCGGCGCTCCTGCCGGCTTTGCATCTCGTCCAGCGGGAGGTCGGCTGCATCCGGGAGGATGAAGAGCGGTTCGTCGCCCAGATCCTGGAGCTGAAGCCGATCAAAGTCAGGGAAGTCGTGACCTTCTACACAATGTTTCTCCGTCGGCCCATCGGCCGCTACCATCTCCAGGTCTGCTCCAACCTGAGCTGCAGCCTTCTCGGGGCGGGGTCTCTTCTCGACTACCTCCAGGAGAAGCTGGGCATCGGCGTCGGCGAGACCACGGCCGACGGGCGCTTCACCCTCTCCACCGTGGAATGCCTCGGGGCCTGCGAGCAGGCGCCCTGCCTGATGATCAATTTCGATTATCACGGCCAGCTGGACAGAAAAAAGATCGACCGGATCCTGGAAGGATTGAGATAGAGACGTGGAAGAAAAAGTCCTGACCCGGCTTTTCGGTGTGGAGGGTCTCACCCGGCTCGAGGTCTACCGCCGCCAGGGCGGATACAAAGCCGTGGAGAAAGCCCTGAAAACGATGAAGCCCGCCGAGGTCATGGAGGAGGTCAAAAAGGCCAGTCTCCGCGGACGGGGAGGAGCGGGCTTCCCGGCCGGCGTGAAGTGGGGCTTCGTCCCGCAGAACGTCCCCAAGCCCAAGTACCTCTGCGTCAATGCGGACGAAGGCGAGCCCGGGACATTCAAGGACCGCTATCTCATGAGCCACAACCCTCATCAGTTGCTCGAGGGGATCATCATCGCTTCCTACGCCGTCGGCATCCACGCCGCCTTCATTTACATCCGAGGCGAATACGAAGCCATCGCCCAAAGGATCGAAGAGGCCATCGCCGAAGCCTCCGGGTACGGCTATTTGGGGAAGAATATCCTCGGCACGGAGTTCGACCTTGATGTCGTCGTCCACCGCGGCGCCGGAGCCTATATCTGCGGCGAAGAGACGGCCCTTCTCGAATCACTCGAGGGAAAACGGGGGCACCCGCGACTGAAGCCGCCCTTCCCGGCGTCCATCGGTCTCTTCCAGTGCCCCACCGTCATCAACAACGTCGAGACGCTGTCCAACGTCCCGTCGATCATCCAGAACGGCGCCGACTGGTTCCTGAAGAAGGGCCTTCCCAAAGACGGCGGCACGAGAATCTTCGGGGTCAGCGGGATGGTCAAGAAGCCGGGCATCTACGAGCTCCCGGTCGGGACGAATCTCCGGGCCATCATTTTCGAATACGCGGGCGGAATGAAAGACGGGAAGGAGCTCAAAGCCGTCATCCCCGGCGGGATGTCGGCTCCCATCCTCAAGGCCGACGAGATCGACCTGCCGATGGATGGGGATTCCGTCGTCGGCGCGGGTTCGATGCTCGGTTCGGCGGCGGTCATCGTCATCGACCGGGAGACGTCGATCCTGGATGTCCTCAAGGTCGTGGCCAAATTCTATGCCCACGAATCGTGCGGTCAGTGCACGCCCTGCCGCATCGGGACGTCCTGGATCCACAAGATCGTCAAGCGCCTGGCCAGCGGGGAGGGCGAAAAAAGCGATATCGACACCATCATCGACTTGGCCTCCAATATCAAGGGCAAGACGCTTTGTCCCCTCGGGGATGCGGCGGCCCTGCCCATTCTCTCGATCTGCCAGAAATTCCGCCGGGAGCTGGAGGGCTATCTTCCCCATGCCTAAGATCTTCATCGATGGTCAAGCGCTCGAGGTCGCCGCCGGCCTGACGGTGCTGCGCGCGGCCGAAGAGGCGGGTATCCAGATCCCCCATTTCTGCTATCATCCCGCCTTCGCGCCCGAGGGAAGCTGCCGGATGTGCCTGGTCGAGATCGAAGGACTCCCCAAGCTCGAGCTCGCCTGTTCCACCCTCGTCAAGGAAGGGATGAAGGTCCAGACGACGAGCCCGAAGGTCATCGAGGCCCGCAAGGGTGTCCTCGAATTCCTGTTGGCCGAGCATCCGCTGGATTGCCCGATCTGCGACAAAGCGGGGGAGTGCAAGTTGCAGGACTATTTCGAGGAATACGGCCTGTTCCGGAGCCGATTCAACGAGACGAAGGAAAAGCGGGAGAAGAAGTTCGCGCTGGGGAAGACCCTGATTTTGGACCGGGAGCGTTGCATCCTCTGCACCCGCTGCGTCCGCTTCCTCAATGAGATCTCCAAGACGGAGGAGGCCGGCATCCTCAACCGCGGCATTCATTCCGAGGTCGGCGTCTTCGAGTCCGAACTCATCGACAATAATTATTCCGGCAACCTGGCCGAGATCTGCCCGGTCGGGGCCATCACCGACACGGATTTCCGATTCAAGACGCGCGCCTGGTTTCTGGAGAAAAAAGAGTCCATCTGTCCGCGCTGCAGCCGCGGCTGCAGTATCTATATCGATTCCCATCCCGGTTTTCCGCGCGTCCCCCGGAGCCGCCGGGTCTACCGCGTCCGGGCGCGCCAGAACCTCGAGGTGAACTCCTACTGGATCTGTGACTTCGGCCGCTACGGCTACCCGGACCTGGATCAGGGCCGACAGGAGTCGCTGGTCTGGAAGAAAAAGCGCCGCGACACCGCCCTGAGCTGGGCGAAGGTCCTCCAGATCTTGACCGGGAAGATCCGCTTCATGATTCACCGGAAAAAGGTTTCGCATCTCGGCGTCGTCCTCCACACCAACCTGACGAACGAGGAGCTGTTCCTGGCCAAGCGGCTTTTCCAGATGGATTTAGGAATCCAGAAGATATACCTGGCGGACCCGCCGCCGGGACAGGCCGACGGATTCCTGCTCACCGCCGACCGGACCGCCAACCGGCGCGGCTGGCAGGAGATCGGAATCGCGGCCGAGGCCGTCGACCTGTCAGCGATGGGCGAGCTGGAACTGCTTCTGATCTTCGGTCATTATCTGACCTCCGCTTTCAGTCCCGCCGACTTGAAAAATTGTCTGGACAAGCTCGGGACCAAGGTCCTCTTCGCCGCTCATCAAAGCGCCCTGGATGCCCTCGTCGATTTTATCGTTCCCGTGCCGGTCAGCCCGGAGAAAGGCGGCAGCCTGACCAACGTGGACGGCCGGGTCCAAGTCCTTTATCCGGCCCTGGATTTCTGTGGCGACGGAGTCCCGGAGTGGAAGGCCCTCCTGGACCTGGCCAAAGAGCTGAAGACCGATCATCGCTATTATTGGCCTTTGAACTCTCCGGAAACGGTCAGCCAAGCGCTGAAAAAAGAAATTCCCTTTTTTCAATAGAGGACGATGGACGTTGTGATTTCGGTCATTAAGATCATCCTGGCCCTGGCCTGGTTCCTGATCTTGACACTGTATCTCACCTGGCTGGAGCGCAAAGAGAGCGCCGTCATCCAGGACCGGATCGGGGCCAACCGGGCCAACATCTGGAAGTTCCGGGTGCTCGGACTTTTCCAGCCGTTCGCCGATGCCATCAAGATGATCTTCAAAGAGGATTTTGTCCCGCCCTTCGCCAATCGGTTCCTGCATACCTTGGCGCCCTTCCTTTCTTTCTTTTTCGTCGCCATTACCATTTGTGCCGTGCCCTTCGGCGACACGCTTCGCCTCGGCGGACGAGAGATCAACCTCCAGATCCTCGATATGAACGCCGGCCTACTCTTCATCCTGGCCATGCTCTCGCTGGGCATTTACGGGATCATCCTCAGCGGCTGGGCTTCGCGCAACCGCTTCACCCTCCTCGGCGGGATCCGGGGCGCCGCCCAGCTCATCTCCTATGAGGTCGCGCTGGGGCTTTCGCTCATCGGTATCATCATGGTATTCCCTTCGCTCCGCCTCCAGAGCATCGTCCAGTTCCAGGGGGAGAACCTCCTGGGCTTCATCCCCAAGTGGGGCGTGCTGCTCCAGCCGCTCGGGTTCATCGTCTTTTTCTTTGCCGCTTTGGCCGAGACCAAGCGCGTTCCTTTCGACATGCCGGAAGGGGAGTCGGAAATCATCGGGTTCTTCACCGAATACGGCGGACTGAAATGGGGCCTGTTCATGATGACCGACTTCATGGAGATCATCATCGTATCCGCGCTCCTGACGACCCTCTTTTTCGGGGGCTGGCAGGTGCCCTGGCTCGCCGCCGACGGTTTCCATTGGCCCTGGGGCGGCCAGTGGGCCCTTCCCCACGGCGTCGTGGTCCTGCTGCAGCTCCTGGCCTTTAATGTCAAAATCGTTTTCTTCTGCTGGCTCCAGATCCTGATCCGCTGGACCTATCCCCGTTTCCGCTATGACCAGGTCATGGATCTGGGTTGGAAACTCCTCATTCCTTTGAGCTTGCTCAATATCGTCGGGACCGGGGTCGTGATGGGGTTGTTGAAATGATCAAAGCGCTGGGCTATTTCATCGAGATCATCAAGGGCGGCCTGATCACCACGCGCCATTTCATCGTTAATATGGGATTCCACATCCTCAAGGTCCTCGGCATCAAGACCAAGCGCAAAGGAGCGGTGACCATCCAGTATCCCGAGCAGAAGAAAGAGATCGCCTTCCGCCACCGCAGCCTCCACCGGTTGCTGAAACGGGAGGACGGCCGCCCGCGCTGTGTCTCCTGCATGCTCTGTGTGACGGTCTGCCCGTCCGAGTGCATTTATGTCGAAGCCACCGAGGACCCCGATCCCGAGATCCAGAAAGTCCCCGCCAAGTTCATTATCGACATGAGCCGCTGCTGCTTCTGCGGGTTCTGTGTCGAGGCCTGCCCTGAGGATGCGATCCGCATGGATACGGGGAGGATCGAGCTGGCCAGCACCGACCGCCGCGACCTGGTCTTCGACCTCGATAAGCTCCTTCGATGACGCCCAACCGACTCCGCCTGGGGGAATTCATTGTTTACGGTCTCAGGGACGGTTTCTTCTTCCTCGACGGGGGGGCCATGTTCGGCGTCGTCCCCAAGACTCTCTGGGAGAAAAAGTGCCCGGCCGACGCGGAGAACCGGATCAAAATGGGGCTCAACTCCATTCTGGTGAAAACTCCCCAGGCCCTTGTCCTGGTGGAAACGGGGATCGGGCCCAAGCTCGATCGCAAACTCTCCGGCATCTATTGTGTCGAGCGGGACCCCGGCCTATTGGGCGCGCTCGCCGGCCTCGGGTTCAAGCCCGAGGACATCGACCTCGTCGTCAACACCCATCTTCATTTCGATCATTGCGGAGGGAACACCGTCCGCGACGACAAGGGAACGGTTGTGCCCGCTTTTCCCCGGGCCCGTTACATCATCCAGAGGGGGGAATGGGAATGGGCGATGAACCCCCACGAGAGGGAAAAGGGAAGTTATCAGGCGGACAATTTCCGGCCGCTGGCCGAACACGGACTTCTCGATCTCGTCGACGGCGACGCTTCGGTCGCGGCCGGAGTCGAGGTCATGCTCGCTCCCGGCCACACGGCGCGTCACCAGTGCGTCAAAGTGAGGAGCGGGGGGAAAACCCTGGTTTACCTCGGCGACCTGGTTCCGACCTCCGCGCACATCGGACTCGCCTACGGCATGGGCTACGATCTCCACCCCCTCGAGAACCTGGAGACAAAAAAAAAGCTCTATGAGCAGGCCATCGCCGAAGACTGGATTCTGGCCTTTGTCCACGATCCTATTCACTATTTCGGCAAAGTAAAAAAAAGCCACCTCAAGTTCGAATTCCAGCCCCTTGAGGAATAGCGGGTGCTCGTTGACTTTATGGACCCGGAGATTATAATACTATCTTTCATCTCAAAGGAGGTCTCATCATATGAAAGAAATCACCATCGAGGAATTGTTGGCGAAAGCCGAAAAACCGTCCAAAGAGGCGATGCGTCTTCATGCCTATTACAAGGGCAAGATCGGCGTCACCTTGAAGTGCCGGATCCGCAGCTTCGACGACTTTGCCATCTGGTACACTCCCGGTGTCGCGGCGGTCTGCAAAGCGATCCACCAGGACAGGGAAAAAGCTTACGATTACACCAACAAGTGGAATTTTGTGGCCGTCATCTCCGACGGCTCCCGGGTGCTCGGGCTGGGCGATATCGGTCCCGAGGCCGGGCTTCCCGTCATGGAAGGCAAGGGCCTTCTTTATAAGTATCTGGGAGGCGTCGATGCTTTCCCCCTCTGCCTCAATGAGAAAGATCCCGACCGGTTCATCGATATCGTCAAGGCTCTCCAGCCGACCTTCGGCGGAGTGAACCTGGAAGACATCGCCCATCCCAAGTGTTTCAAGATCCTGGACACCCTCCGTCAGGAGTGCGAAATCCCGATCTGGCACGACGACCAGCAGGGCACAGCCTGCGTCACCGTGGCCGGCCTGATCAATGCCCTCAAGATCGTCGGCAAGAAGATCAATGAAGTCGCGGTGGTCATGGTCGGTTCGGGCGCCGCCGGTGTCGCCATCGTGCGGTTGCTCATGGCCGCCGGCGTCACTCCCGGCAACATCTTATCCGTCGATTCCAAAGGGATCCTCCACCGCGACCGCAGCGACCGGGATATCCTCCAGAGCCGGTTCAAGGAGAAATGGGACATCTGTCTCAAAACCAATACCAAGCAGGTCAAAGGAGATATCCCCGATGCCATGCGCGGGGCGGACGTCCTGCTCTCCGCCTCGAAACAGGGGCCCGGCACGATCCGCAAGGACTGGATCAGGAGCATGGCCAAAGACGCCATCGTCTTCGCCATGGCCAATCCTGTTCCCGAGATTTGGCCCTGGGAAGCGAAGGAAGCAGGGGCCCGGATTGTCGCCACCGGACGGTCCGACTTCCCCAACCAGGTCAACAATTCCCTCGGATTCCCGGGTATTTTCCGGGGCGCCCTGGACGTCCGGGCCAAGACGATCACCGACGAGATGTGCATCGCCGCCTCTCAAGAGCTGGCCAAGGTGGCCGAGGACCACGGCTTGAGCGAGGAATACATCATCCCCAACATGGACGAGTGGGAAGTTTTCCCGAGAGAGGCGGTGGCCGTCGGCTCCAAGGGCATCGAGCAGGGCGTCGCCCGCAAGACAGCGCCGGCCGAGGAACGGTTCAAGATCGCCGCATCCATCATCAAGCAGGCGAGGGAACAAGTCCAGATGCTGATGAAAGAGAAGTTCATCATCGATCCCGACGCCTAGGAGTTCTGGTCGGCTTATTGACATTGATATGTCTTTGTGATATAAGACAAAATAATAACGAGAGTACACCCTAAAAGCTTTTCATCATCAGGAGGTCACCTTATGAAAAATTTTTCCAGGTTTCTCATTCTGGGTGTTTTTGTCGTTTCTCTGTTCTCGAGCTGCGCCAAACAGCCCACCGAGGCCATCGACGCAGCCAAAGCGGCCATCGATGCCGCCTCGAAAGAAGGCGCAGACATCTACTCCGGCGACGAACTCAAGAAGCTGAACGATGATCTGCAGGCGGCCATGGATGAGGTCAGCACGCAGGGCAAGAAATTCTTCAAGTCCTTCGGCACGGCCAAGGAGATGCTGGCCAAGGTGCAGACGGATGCGGAAGCCCTGAAGGCCACTCTTCCGGCCAAAAAAGAAGCCGCCAAGAACGCCGCTCTGCAAGGCCAGACCGAGGCTCAGGCCGCTCTCGATGAGGCCAAGGCCCTGTTGGAGAAAGCCCCTATGGGCAAGGGCACCAAGGCCGACATCGAGGCCATGAAGGCCGACCTGGCCGGCCTGGAGACTTCCTTTGCCGAGATCCAGGCCGCCATCGACGGCGAGGACTACCTCGGCGCTTCCGCCAAAGTCGCGACGATCAAAGAGAAGGCGATGGTCATTTCCGACCAGGTGAAAGCGGCCATCGAAAAGGTCAAGGGAAAGAGATAATCTCCCGCTGAAAGTCTGATTCCCGGGTTGAAGTCTGTTTCTTCAGTCGCCGCCCTATTTTTTTGCTTTTTTTGCGTCGGCGCCTGCCGAATCCCGCCGGTCCCTCCTGAAGTGGAGAAGGCGAAAACACAGGAGAACGAGCTCTGGAGGGCCGGCGCTCCTCTTTATGCCGCACCAGATTATTCCCGCTACCTCGAGTCCCTTCGCCTCGCCAAGGAAAAACTGATCAGGCAGAACGCCCGGATGCGCTGGTTCCGCGATTACAGGGAGGTCCGAACGGACTATATCGCCATCCTGGCCCAGGGCGACGCCCTTATCAAAAAGGTTGAGGCCGAGAAACGGTCACAATCTCGGGATTTCTCGGCTCGGCTCGCAGTTCTCCAGGAAAGAATCGCCAAGCTCAAGACACTGACCCGGACGATGAACGAGAATGCCGTCGTCAGGCAGAATTTGGCCCGTGCGGAAGTCACTTTCCAAGAAGCCAAGGCCTTTCTCCAGAACGAGAAATTCACGGGAATCGCCGAGAAGCTTGGCTTGATCGACGGGCACATTTGCCAAGCCGAAGACGCCCTGTTCTCGATTCTGGCCCGCTATGCCGACGATGCCCAGGTTGCCCGGTGGCGGAAGTGGGCCGATGAGACGATCGCCGAATCACGGCGGAAGGGAACAACGGCCATTCTGGTTAACAAACTGGAGCGGACACTGACGCTCCTGAAGAGGGGGCGGGCGGTCGCTGTCTACGAAATCGGGCTGGGCAAATACGGTTTGACCCATAAGCTTTTCGCCGGCGACGAGGCGACCCCCGAAGGCCGCTACAGGGTCGTCAAGAAAAACGCCAACAGTCGCTATCACAAAGCGTTCCTGATCGACTATCCCAATGAAGAGGACAGGAGACGTTTTTCCTTGGCGAAGAAAAAAGGGCTGATCCCGGCCCGGGCTGCTATCGGCGGCCTGATCGAGATCCATGGGGGAGGCAACGACTTCCTGACCAACGGCTGCGTGGGCGTCGAGAACTCGGTTATGAACAAGATCTTCCCCGAGGTGGCGGTCGGGACACCGGTGACGATCATCGGGTCGCTGGAGAATGCCGAAAACCTGCTGGCCCAGTTCAGGAAATCCGGATCGTGAGCACAAGGAAAACCCTTCGTTCTTTATTGCTCTGGATGCTGGCGGCCTTCAGCATCCTCGAGGCGGCGGCCCTTTTTGTCGCCCGGCCGAGAGCTGCGGCCGATGCCGGATGGTACACCGAAGAGGACGACCGGAAGCAGGCGCCGGCCAGGATCGAAGCGGAGACGACCGCTCTCCGCAAGAGGATCGGAGCGCTGTCGCCTAAGGGCGTCCATATCGTCATCGATTCGGCCCGAAATACCCTGACCCTCAAAAAAGGGAGTGAGATCCTGCGCATGGTCGTGATCAGCTGCGGCAGCGGCAGTATCCTCGAGGACCCCGGCGGAAAGAGGACGTGGGTCTTTGATACGCCCAGGGGCGAGTTCCAAGTCAAATCCAAGATCGTCGATCCCACCTGGGTCAAACCCGACTGGGCTTTCATCGAGGAAGGCAAGGAGATCCCCAAGAAGCGGGAGGAGAGGCTGGAGAACGGAGTTCTGGGCGATTTTGCGCTCGGGTTCGGAGACGGGTACTTCATCCACGGGACTCTCTACACCCGGCTCCTCGGCCGGAGCGTGACTCACGGCTGCATCCGGGTTGGAGACGAGGACTTGAAGGCCGTCTTTCGGTCGGCTTCTATCGGGACGAGGATCTATATCTATTGAACAGGACAGACACCGTGACGGCATTACGAAGCACCAGGCCACGCGGCCTGCGGAAGGCGCTGCTCCTTTTCATTGTCATCGGTCTATCCCAAAGCATTCTCGCCCAGGAAAAAGGACCATTGATCCAGAATCGCTTGGCCAAGGAGGAGCTTCAGCTCGCCAGGACTCCGTCCCTCTATTTCATCATCTATCTCAATAGCAAGATGATCGCTCTGAAATCCCGGGGCATGACCCTGCGGGAGTGGAAGATCGATGGTCTCCATGCATGGGGTTATCCGCCGCCGCCAGAAGCCTTGACGCTCCAGAAAAAAAGCACGCTGTTTCCTCCCAAGAGGGCGAAGATCAAACCGGCCGCCAACGAAGAGGAAGCCGCCGCGTTCGAGCCGGACGCCCTGGAGCTCAAGGACATGCCGTCCCGATTTACTCTCTTTCTGAGCGGCGGGATGCGGGTTTATGTCCGGGCGAGGGTGCGAGGATTTTTTCCCCGCCTGGGCAGCCTCGGCCATTTCTTTGCCTGGTATGTCGGGGCTCCTCTGACGAACCTCTTCTTCGAGATGAGGAAGAAACCATTCGCGGCTCTTGATATCATGCTGGCCGGTGAAGAGGATGCCCGAGCTCTCTATTGGACTTTCCCTGATGGATTAAAAGGATTGATATATCCTCTCTAGCAAAAGACCCCTTGAAATCCAATTAAAGGACGAGAGAAGAACTATTTTATAAAATATACTTGACAAATACATACTCAACTATTATACTTGGATAAGATTGAATCAGGAGGAAAATATGGCAAAGATCATAGGTATCGATCTCGGAACAACCAATTCTGTCGTGGCGATTATGGAGGGCGACAAGGTGACCGTCGTCCCCAACGAAGAGGGCGGAAGGACCACTCCCTCTGTTGTCGGCTTCACGGCTAAAGGAGAACGGCTGGTCGGGCAGGTCGCTAAAAGGCAGAGAGTCACCAACCCAGAGAACACCATCTATTCCATAAAAAGGTTCATGGGGCGGCGCTACAGCGAGGTCTCTCAGGAGATCAAGCAAGTACCCTTTAAAGTCACCCAGGAATCCAACGGCGACGTCAGGGTCGAGGCTCTGGGCAAACAGTACGCCCCACCCGAGATCTCGGCGATGATCCTCCAGAAGCTGCGCAAAGCGGCTGAGGATTACCTGGGAGAGAAGGTCGAGAAAGCGGTCATCACCGTTCCGGCCTATTTCAACGACAGCCAGCGCAAAGCCACCAAGGACGCCGGCAAGATTGCCGCCCTGGATGTCGTCCGGATCATCAACGAGCCGACCGCGGCCGCATTGGCCTACGGTATGGATAAGAAAAAGGACCAAACCATCGCCGTTTATGATTTTGGCGGCGGAACCTTCGATATCTCCATCCTGGAAGTAGGCGAGGGGGTGGTCGAGGTCAAATCCACCAACGGCGACACCCACCTGGGCGGTGACGACATCGATCAGCGCATCCAAGACTGGATCGTGGCCGAGTTCAAGAAGGAAGCGGGGATCGATCTGAGCGTGGACAAGATGGCCTTGCAGAGGCTCAAGGAGGCCGCGGAGAAGGCCAAAATGGAGCTTTCGACGACCATGGAGACGGAGATCAACCTCCCCTTCATTACGGCCGATCAGTCCGGCCCCAAACATCTGCTGATGAAGCTGTCCCGCTCCAAGCTCGAGCAACTCGTCGAGGACCTTGTCCAACGTTCGATCGGGCCGTGCAAGCAGGCTTTGGCGGATGCCAACATGAAAGCGGGGGATATCGACGAAGTCATCCTCGTCGGCGGGCAGACCCGGATGCCCCGTATCCAGGAGTTGGTCAAGAGCTTTTTCGGTCGCGAACCCCATAAGGGAGTCAATCCCGACGAGGTCGTCGCCATCGGCGCCGCCGTCCAGGGCGCGGTTCTGGCCGGCGATGTCAAAGATGTCCTTCTCCTCGATGTCACGCCGTTGACTCTCGGGATTGAAACCCTCGGCGGCGTCTTCACCAAGATGATCGTCCGAAACACCACGATTCCCACGAAAAAGACCGAGATCTTTTCGACCGCATCGGACAACCAGCCCAGCGTCGAGATCCACGTCCTCCAGGGCGAGCGGGAGATGGCATCCTACAACCGCACTCTGGGTCGTTTCCACCTGGACGGCATTCCGCCGGCACCCCGCGGCGTTCCCAAGATCGAGGTGATCTTTGATATCGACGCCAACGGCATCCTTCATGTCTCCGCCAAGGATCAGGGCACAGGAAAACAGCAGGCCATCACCATCACCGGACACAGCGGCCTCGACGAGAACGAGATTGATCGGATGGTCAAAGACGCCGATGCCCACGGCGAGGAGGACAAGAAGCGGCGGGAGGTCGTCGAGGCCAAGAACCAGGCCGATCAGCTCATCTACAGCCTCGAGAAGCTGCTGCGTGAGAATAAGGAACGTATCCCCGAAAACGAGGCCGACCGCGTCCGCTCCGAGATCGAGAATACCAAGAGGGCCATGGAGAGTGACAATCTCGAACAGATCAGGAACGCCGTCGAAGCGCTCTCGAGTGCTTCCCACAAGCTAACCGAGAAGCTGTACCAGCAGGCGGGGGCGCAGCAGCAGGCGTCGGCCCAGGAGCAACAGCAACAGCCCGGCCAGGATGCCGGTCCAGCGGCGGCCGGCGGCGGGGACGATGAGGTTATCGACGCCGAGGTTGTCGACGAAGACAAAAAAAGCTAGACTCAATTCGCAGATGCGCGCTCCAGGCGCTTGAAAACAGGCGAGATGGAGTATGGATAAAGATTATTACCGGATCCTCGGCGTCGACCGGAAGGCCTCTACGGCCGAGATCAAGAGGGCCTACCGAAAGCTGGCTCGCAAGTTCCATCCCGACCTGAATCCCGGGGACAAGGCGGCCGAAGCCAAGTTCAAGGAGATTCAAGAAGCCTACTCCGTTCTTAGTGACCCGAAGAAAAAAAGCCAGTACGACCAATTCGGGTTCGTCGGCGACCAGCCGCCTCCGGGACCGGGCCAGAGACCCTATAGCTCGGGTTTCGAAGGTTTCGATTTTTCAGACTCCGGGACCTCGAGTTTCGCTGATTTCTTCGAAAGTCTCTTCGGCCGGGGGGGGCGTGCGGCCCAGGCGGGGCCGGGGCGCGGTGAGGATCTTCACTATACGATGAAGATCGGGTTCGAAGAAGCGGTCAACGGTTTGCAGACGCGGATCCAGCTGACCAGGCTGGTTCATTGCCTTTCCTGCCAGGGGACCGGCCACCTTCACTCATCCGGAAAAGTCCGCTGTCCAACCTGCGGAGGGAGCGGCCGGGCCCACTTGCAGCGCGGGTCGATGAAATTCGCCACGACCTGTCCGGTTTGCCAGGGCACGGGTGTCAGCCGCGGGCAGGAGTGCCGCGACTGCCGGGGCCAGGGCCTAGGCCAGAAGACGGAGTTCATCAACGTCAAGATCCCGGCCGGAGTCGACAATGGATCCCGCGTCCGCGTGCCGGGCAAGGGCAATGCCGGTTCGAACGGCGGCCCGTCGGGTGACCTCTTCATCTCAATCGAGGTCGCGCCTCACGCGCTCTTTCGGCGTAACGGTTCCCACATCCTGCTGAAAGTGCCCGTCACCGTGCCGGAAGCGACGTTGGGCGCCCGGATCGAGGTCCCGACGCTCCGGGGGAAGGCGACCATCAAAATCCCCCCGGGCACGAAATCCGGGCAGAAATTCCGCCTCAAGCAGATGGGCGCGCCTGTTCCGGGAGGACGGACACGCGGGGATGAGCTCATCGAAGTGGCCATCGTGCCGCCGCCGGCGAACGACCAGAGAATCAGGGGGTTGATGGAAGAATTGGCCAGGCTCTCCCGAGAGAATCCAAGAAATAAAATGGGGATCCATTGAGATGAGAGGACGGAAGAAGGGAAAAAAAGAAGCGAAGAGCTATTACCATATCAGCCGGGTCTCCCAGATGTTCAACCTTCATCCTCAAACCCTGCGACTCTACGAGAGAGAAGGGTTGCTCAAGCCCTCGCGCAGCCAGGGGAATACCCGCCTTTACACCGATGAGGACCTAAAGCGGCTTGAGCTCATCCTCAACCTCATCCGCGACCTCGGTGTCAACCTGGCCGGGGTCGAGGTCATCATCAACATGCGCCAGAAGATGCAGCGAATGGAAGCCGAAGTGAACGAGCTTCTGGAGTACATCAAGCGGGAGTTCTACCGGGGCGATGAGGATGCCTTTGAAAAGCGGCGGCAGAGCCTGGTCCGGTTGAGCCAGACGAAGATCGTGAAACTGGAAGACACGGCCAAATAGCGACCGGAGATCATGAGCTACGAGGATTTTCTCGACTCGCGCAACCTCAAGCTCTACCTCGGCCAGATCGCTAAATTTCAGGCCCATTCGGAGGAGGAGGAGAAGGAGCTGGGCCGACGGGCCCAGAAAGGCGAGAGGGAAGCCTTGCGCGGTCTTGTCGAAGCGAACTTGAGGTTTGTGGTTTCCTACGTCAAGAAATACCGGGGCATGGGCTTGAGCATGCTCGACCTGATCAACGAAGGCAACCTCGGGCTGATCGAGGCGGCCAAGCGGTTCGACCCCGGCCGCAATGTCCGTTTCATCTCTTATGCGGTCTGGTGGATCCGGCAGGCGGTCATCCATGCCTTGACCCAATCCTCCCGCGTCTACAACCTCCCCCAGAAGCTTTCCGATCAGATCTCCCTGATGAAAAAGAAGATCGCCGAGCTCAAGACGGAGCACGGGCGGGAGCCGACACGGGAAGAGATCGCCGCCGGCATGGGCATCAGTCAGGACGATGTTGAGGACCTGATGATCCTGGCCGAGAGGGATGTCCATCTGAGTGACCGGCTGGCTGACAGCGACCTTGAGGTCGAAGGACAGATCGAGGACAGCAAAACTCCCCCGGTCGAGTACCAGATCGTCAAGTCCTCCATCCAGCAGCAGATCCGCGATATCCTCGAGGAGCTGGATGAGAAAGAAGCGACTGTGCTAAAATTAAGATTCGGGCTGGACGATGACCGGCCGCAGACGCTCCAGGAGATCGGCGACCGGCTAAGCCTGACCCGGGAGCGGATCCGGCAGATCGAACAAAAAGCGATGCGCAAGCTCTCCAGGTCACATCAGGTCCAGCAATTGCGAGGGTATCTCAACTAATGGCCGAAAAGGTTTGCCCCAAGTGCGAAGGAACGGGCTGGGTGCTTGTGGATGCCGAAAAGAAGTCCGTCGCCCGGCGCTGTGATTGTTACCACGAACGCCAGACCCAGGTGTTCTGGGAACAGGCCCGGATACCGCGGCGGTACCAGAACTGCTCTCTGGCCAACTTCGAGGTCCATAATGATTCCCACAAGGATGCCCTCAAAATCTCCCGCCGGTTCGTCAAGAACTACCCGGCCCAGGAGGTCGGGCTGCTCTTCATCGGCCCCTGCGGAGTGGGAAAAACGCACCTGGCGGTGGCCGTCATCAGGGAGCTCGTCGACAAAAAAAACGTGCCCTGTTCCTTTTACGACTTCAGGGAGCTGATCCGGGACATCCAGAGCTCCTTCACTCCGGATTCCAACCTGAGCGAGGCCGAGATCCTGGCACCTGTTTTCGAGGTCGATGTCCTGGTGCTCGACGAGCTGGGGGCGAAGCGGACGACGGCCTGGGTGGAGGAGACGGTCTTTTACATCATCAATCATCGTTACAACCAGAAGAAGCTGACCATCTTCACCTCGAACTACCTGGATACCGAAGAAGAGGCGGACGGACGGGATGCGTTCTACAAGAAGGGCGGTGACTCGCTCGTCGACCGGATCGGAGTGCGACTGCGGTCGCGGCTCTACGAGATGTGCAAGATCGTCGAGCTCTGGGGGGACGACTACCGCAAGATCGCCAAGCAGGCCGGCTATCGGTTCTAAAATTCGGGGACATAAAAAATCGGGGAACATGAACTGATTTTCTGAAATCGATATCGTGTCCCCCGATTTGTCGGCCTTGGCCGATTGAAATTTTTGTCTATTCGTGTTAAATTGCCTGTGCCTGCTCCTCGGTAGCTCAATTGGCAGAGCGGGTGGCTGTAAAATTGCAGCTTCCACGAGAAATCGTGGTTGAAAAATCGGGTGAATTCAGGGGAGCCTGCCTTCCGTCGGAAACGGAAAATGGTGATCCTGAGCCAAGCCCTGATCGAACAACAACGGTCAGGGAAGGTGCAGAGACTAGAGCTTATGCTCGTACCCTGAGCGCAATTCAGGGGAAGCGCCCGACACCCTATCTTCAGTATCCTGAGGCGGGTGAAGAGATAGTCCAAGCCCAGAAGAAATTTTGGGGCGCTTGTAACCACTAGGTTGCAGGTTCGAGTCCTGCCCGAGGAGCCACATTTTCCAGTCTGTCTTTCTGTACAAAGGGAGGAGAAGCGCATGCCCCGGTGCTCTGCTTCGACTAAGGAGCCGTGTTCATGAAGAAGACAGAGAAGCCTTCGCCGTATGATGCCCCCGAACTCTATGATCTTCTCTTCGATGCTCTCGATTTCGACATCCCCTTCTGGCAAAAAGTCGCGCGTGAAGCGAAGGGGCCGGTGCTTGAGACCGGCTGCGGGACGGGCCGCGTGCTCCTGCGCCTTCTCGAGTCGGATTTTGATGCGGATGGGCTCGACCTGAGCGAGCCGATGATCGAACGCTTCCGGACCAAGGCCAGGGCCAAAGGCTGGGAAGCTAGGGCGGTCGTCGCCGACATGAGGGATTTCTCCCTGCCGCGCCGCTACGCCCGGGTGATCTGTGCCTTCAACAGCTTCGCCCATTGTGAGACCACGGACGACCAGATCCGGGCTCTCCGCTGCTGTCGCAAACACCTTGAGCCGGGTGGTTCCCTTGTCCTTCACATGTCCTACCCCGGTCCCAAGTATTGGGCCGAGCCCAATGGGGTCCCGACCTTCGAGGTCGAGATGGAAGACGCCGCCAGCAGCCGGACCATCCAGATGTGGGACACCAGGACCAAGGACCCGGTGGCCCAGCTCCAGCGATCGAAGGTCGAGATTCGGGAGCTCGACAAGAGCGGACGGACCGTCGCTTCCCACTGGTTTACGACTTCTCAGCGCTGGGTTTATCGCTTCGAGCTCGAACTCCTCTTCCGTCTGGTTGGTTTCTCCCGCTGGAGGGTCACGGGGGGCTTCGATGAGAAACCCCTGACAAAACCGGAAGACCAGATGGTCGCTTGGGCTTGGACTGATTGATCGGCCAAGAGAGATTTCCGCATGGCCCGGCGCCGTTTCAGGCCGCCGCGAACGGATCGGGGAGGTTCTCCGGGCGGAGATCCAGCTTCTCGGGATTTTCGATAAGGTCCTTCACCAGGTCGATGGTGGCCACGAAGTAGATCCCGTCGGTGACGCGCTCATCCAGGCTGAACTTCACGTCCATGACGTCCTGCACTTCGAGTTCGCCGCTCTGGTTGACGACCACCTCCTTTTTTCTTTTTCCGACGACGATGAAAACCGGAGCGTTCCCCCATTCAAAGAGGTGGTGAAAAACAGCGTCGAAGCCGATACTGCCGAGATTGGCCAGGAATGCACTCGTGTAGAGAGCGTCCCCTTTGATGAACGATGCGGGCAGGAGCCCAAGGTAGTCGAGCGTCCGTACCCCCCACACGGCCAGTCGAGTCAGGCTCCGGGGAAGCTTGGTGACGAAGTCCGAGGCGTTCTCGTCTCTCGAAGTCCGGCTTTGCCTGATCGCCTGGACGACCGTGTTGACCCGATCGGTCACATCCGAGATGGTGGAGCGGGGATCAAAGGTGATCTTGACGGTGGTCTCGGCCGCTTTTTCGGTGAGCTCGCGCTTGACGACGAAGGATAAGTCGATGGTCCGCCGCTGGTAGATGCGGCGTCCGACAACGAAGCGATTGGCCTCGGGTCTCAGGGCCAGGGTCCGCACTGCGGCAGCCAGAATGATGTGGAAGAGCGTCATCCTTTTCTTCCGGTCGGCATTGGCTTGGTCGAGCCAGACGAGGGTGTGGCCGATCTTCAGGCGGAGGATGTGATAGATCACCGACTCGGTGCGCGTCCGCATCAGGTAGGGAAACATCTTGCGGAAGCCGGGCAGCTTTCGCAGCAGGACGCCATCACTTCGATCTCCCATCGCCATGGTGTCGCTCTCCGTTTTCCCCCGTAATTTATCGTTTTTGCCTGATTCGTGTCAATTCAAAAATTGTCACCTAAGAACGAAGGGGCGTCCGGAACAGGTCAGGCAGAATATCCGAATTGCCAATTCGTAAAAAACCGGAATCTCGGCCCCTCCCGCGAGCCTTGCTTTTGAGTCGCAGACCTTTTAAGCCGGCTGGGAATCCGGCTGCCAGCGCTTTTCCGAGCGCCGGGGGTGTCTCGATTGGCCGCGGGAGGATCCTCCCTCCTGGAGCCGACGTCGACGTCTCTCCTTGAGCTCGTACTCTAAGCCGTTGTCCGTGGCGAACATATCGATTCCCGGCGTTTCGACGGGTATCGTCATCCCGATGAACGACTCGATGGCCTCCAGATGTTTGCCGAATTTTTCGCAGGCGAAGGAGACCGCCTGGCCGGAGTTCCCCGCCCTGGCCGTCCGGCCGACTCGGTGGACGTAATTTTCGATGTCCTGAGGGAGGTCGTAGTTGATAACCATTTCCAGGTCGTCGATATGGAGCCCCCGGGCGGCGACATCGGTCGCCACCAAATAAGAGAACTTCCCGGCCATGAAGTCATCGATGACCCGGAGCCTCTGGCTCTGCGGAAGGTCTCCCGACAGGTGGCGGCAGCGGAAGCCGTTGAGCGTGAGCTTCTTGGCCAGCCGGGAGGCGCTGTGCCGCATGTTGGTGAAGATCAGGGCGTTGCGCGGTTTCTGCTGCTGCAGTATTCCCAAAAGGAGGTTAGGCTTGATGTGGCTTTTCACGCGGTAAAGCTTCTGGGTGATCGTGTCCACGGTCAGCTGTTCCGGCGTGAGCTCGATGAAGGCCGGGTCGTGAAGGTGTTCGGCGGCGATCCTCCGGGAAATCCTGTTCAAGGTGGCGCTGAAGAGCATGCTCTGCCGGGCGGTCCGGGGAACCATGTCCCGGAGCAATCTCTTGATGTCCGGCAGGAATCCCATGTCGAACAGGCGGTCGGCCTCGTCGATCACCAGCAGGCCGATTTCCTTGAGCTTGAGATGGCCCCTTTCGCTGAGGTCGATCAGCCGGCCCGGAGTGCCGATGATGATGTCGGCGCCTTTTCGCAGCGCGGATAGCTGGCCGGCATAGCCGACCCCCCCGAAAATGCAGCTGACGGTGAATCTCAGATGGCGGCCCAGAAGACGGGCCTCGCCCTCGATTTGAACCGCCAGCTCGCGGGTCGGCACGATGATCAAGGCTCTCCTCCGCTGCCGGGAGTCGCCCTGGAGAAGGCTTTCGAATATCGTGATCAGGAAGGCGGCGGTCTTGCCGGTTCCGGTCTGCGACTGGACGGCCGCATCTCTGCCCCGCAGCGTTTGAGACAGTGTCTGCTCTTGGACCGGTGTCAATTCGGCATAGCCTCTTTCCTCGATCCCACGGAGGAGGTCGGGATTCAGGTTCAATTTGTTGAAATGCATTCGTTTTCCTTTGTTCAAAATTCCATCGGGAGGGGATGATCGTCAGTCGAATCGGTCAATCGGGCGGGCCGAACGGTTCGGTTTGACTCTTTCCTGCCAGATGTTCAGATACGTATTATACATGAAGAACGAGCCAATGGCAAAAGGGCTCTCCCGCTTCCCCCCGCAGCCGTCAGGCGGGTACGGGGCTTTCCATTCCGTCGCCCCTGAGCTGAGGATGCTGGGCCTTTTCAAACTCTCTCCTCAGGTCGGCCATGAGCTCTTTCACCGGGACGATCTTGCTGGCGCGGAAGGCGTTGGCGCCGGCGAAGGCGAACCCGTGCTTCAGCCGGCCTTTGAGAGCGTTGGTGAGGGCCAAGGCGATGCAATAGGGACTGGATTGGCGGTTGCAGGTGACGATACAATGGTAGGGGCATTTGAACGGCTTCTTCTTCCCGGCCTCGACATCATCGGTGTACTGGTTGCGGATCGCCCGCCCCGGCATCCCGACCGGGCTCTTGATGATCACAAGGTCTTCTTTTCTGGAGGCGAGATATGTCTTTTTGAATTCCGGGGAGGCATCGCATTCTTCCGTGCAGACGAAGCGGGTGGCCATCTGGACCCCCGCAGTGCCGAGTTCGATGAATCTCTGGATATCACCGCCCGTGTAAATACCGCCGGCGGCGATTACCGGGATGTCTTTGTGGCGCTGGGCTTCGAAGGGACGCACTTCTGCGATGACCTCAGGGATCAGCTTCTCCAGCGAATAGCCCGGGTCTTGGATCTGCTCCGGCTTGAATCCGAGATGGCCTCCCGCCAAGGGGCCTTCGACGACGAGGGCGTCGGGAAGATAGCCGTATTTCCCCAGCCACCTGCGGATGAGGAGGACGGCCGCCCTGGCCGAGGAGACGATCGGAACCAATTTTGTCCGGCCGCCCTGCTTGAGGAATTCGGGAAGATTGAGAGGCAACCCCGCGCCCGAAAAGATGATGTCGACCTTTTCTTCCACGGCGGTGCGCACCATGTCGCCGAAGTTGGACAGGGCCACCATGATGTTGACCCCCAGAATTCCTTTGGTCATCTCTCGGGCTTTGCGGATCTCACGTCTGAGCGCCCGGATATTGGCCTCCAGGAAGTTCGAGAATCCATCCGGTTCGAGCATGCCGATGCCCGCCGCGGCGATGACACCGACCCCGCCCTGATTGGCCACAGCCGCGGCCAGCCCCGACATCGACACTCCGACGCCCATTCCTCCCTGGATGATCGGGATTCTGGCCGTCAATTCGCCTATCCTCAAATGTTTCCAGCCCTTGTTCATGCGGGGTTGTTTTTGTCTCCGTTTTTTGGTTTTAACATAGGGGCGTGAAAAGAGGACGGGCTATATTGCGACGGGCAAAATAACTTGGTCTTTCAATTCCACAGCCTCATGCCAGCCGATCATTATACCGATTTCGTTTCCCAATAGCAATACAAGTCTCCTTTACTTCGGCAGGGGCCTATGGTATAGGATTCTCCAAGGCGCCCGCTGCCGATATCCCCGAGAGGAGGAACCCGGAGATGACGGAAGAAAGCCAACGCAAATCTGATGAGGCGGCCGGAGTCGAACTGGTCTGTGACGGCATGAACGTCCCCCTGAACTCCTTTGTTCAACGATTTGTCCAGGCGACAGTTCGGGGGATGGTCCGTTCTTTGGAGGGGGTCCCGGATAACCCGCGGACGATCGAACTCAGAATCAGGAAGAGGTGAGGGAGTAATGAAGGACCGGAAAACCTGTGCTCTTGTCTTGATGTTCGGGTCGCTGTGGGGTTTCAGCGAGGTCTTTGCTGGAGAGTTCCTCTATGCCCACGAAGTCCCCCGGGCATCCGTTTGGCTTACGGCCTTCGCCCTCTTCGTCCTCGGCTTTGCCCGGGGCCTGGTCAATCGTCCCGGCTCTTCGACCATCATCGGCGCGCTGGCCGCCCTCTTCAAGCTGGTCAACGCGGCTCCCTACTGGTGTCACTTGCTGGGGATCTTCTTCATCGGCCTGGTCTTCGACCTGGGGGCCACAGCCTGGATGAAAAGGGGAAAGAGGAAGCATCTTGGGACAGCCCTGACCGGGATCGTTAGCGCCTATGGAGGCTATGCCCTGTTCGCCATCACGATCACCTATATCGCCCACTTCGAGCCCTGGCTGCGGGGCGGACTTCCCAGGGTGATGCAGCACATCTTCATCGGAGGCAGCCTGGCGGCCGTCGCCGGGGCCGTTATGGTCACGCTCGGCCACAGGCTCGGCCTGAGGGCGGAGATGACGGCTCAACAGCGCCGCGATTGGGTTTTCGCGGGTTCGCTCGTAGTCTTGACAGTGCTCTGGACATTGGGCCGGGTGATCGGCTGAATGCGTTCCTAAGGGCGTCTGTAGAAGCGGTCCTATCGATGGCGCGGCGCTGCCGGCCAGGAATCACTAAAGGATATGTTTTTGAAGCAAGAATAAGGAGGTCCCATGAAAAGTATCGCCTGGTTGGGATGTCTGCTCATTCTGCTCATGGCTCTTTCGAGTTGTGCCCCCGGCCCGAACACCGTCGAGAAGACGGCCGACGAAGAGGGCAGGATCGCCGGATTCTGGAGGGGGCTGTGGCACGGGCTCATCTCCCCGATCACCTTTATCATTTCCGTCTTTACCAAGGACGTTCGTATTTATGAAGTCCACAATAACGGATCATGGTACAATTTCGGGTTCGTGCTGGGAGCCGGACTCTTTCTCCAAGGCGGAATTCTGGGTTCCCGGAAGGCCAGAAAGCGCCGACGGGGATTCTGAAAAATCAAATTTCTCGCCATTCAAAGGACGGATCCATGAGGAAATATGATGCCCTGGCCATCGGCACCCCGGATATTCTGCTCCCGCAGCCGGGAACGGATCTATCCAGATGGGCGGTCATCGCCTGCGATCAATACACCTCGGAGCCCGAGTATTGGCGGAAAGTCGAAGAGTTTGTGGGCGACGCTCCCTCGACCCTGCACCTTATCTACCCCGAGGTTTATCTCGGTGCGTCGGAAGCCGCTGCCCGGATCGCCCGCATCCGGGGACACATGAGACGCTATCTCGAAAGCGGAATTTTCAAGGCCTCGGAAGGTTTCGTTTATGTGGAGCGCTGGACCGGCCCGGGCATCCGGAAAGGCCTGGTCGCTCTCCTTGACCTCGAACACTACGATTTTCAAAAAGGCTCGGCGAGCCTAATCCGGGCCACCGAGGGAACGATCCTCTCGAGGATTCCGCCCAGGGTCAGGATCCGGGAAGGAGCCCCTCTCGAGGTCCCTCACATTATGGTCCTCGTCGATGACCCGGAAAATAGGGTTATCGGGCCGCTTACGGCCAAGAAAGCCGACCTGGATAAACTCTATGATTTCGAGTTGATGATGGTGTCGGGACACCTCACCGGCTACCGGGTGGGTAACCAGGACCTGGAAAGGGGTGTCATCGGCGCTCTTGAAGCCCTCGCTGATCCCGCTTATTTTGCCGGCAAGTACGGTCTCATCCCGGGGATGCCGGTCCTGCTCTATGCCATGGGCGACGGCAATCACTCCCTGGCCACCGCCAAGACGATCTGGGAAAAAACCAAAGAGCAAGCCGTTGACAAAAAGGCCGTCATGAGTTCGCCCCTTCGGCATGCCCTGGTCGAGATTGTCAACCTCCACGACCCCGCTCTTGTCTTCGAACCCATCCATCGGCTGGTCGTTGATATCGCTCCCCAGAGGAACCTGATCGGCGATATGGAAAAACTCTACCGGGGGAGATTCCGCTATTTTGAGTGTCAGAACGCCGCTGAGATCATGGACCTGGTCGACTGCCAGAAGGGCAGTCCGCACCGGATCGGATTGGTCACCTCTGCAGGATTCGGCGCGTTGGATGTATTGAATCCCGATTCCAACCTGCCGGTGGGAACTCTTCAAAATTTTTTGGATGTTTTCGTGCGGGAGGGAGGCGCCCGCGACATCGATTATATCCATGGCACAGAATCCGTCCTCCGGTTGGGGAGCCGGCCCGGCTGTGCAGGCTTCTATCTCCCGGCCATGGACAAAAGCGATCTCTTCAAGACCGTGATCCTCGACGGGGCCTTGCCCCGGAAGACCTTTTCCATGGGTGAGGCCAAGGACAAGCGTTTCTACATGGAGGCGCGGAAGCTCGCCTGATTATTTCTTCAGAGCGGTCAGTCGTTCGCCGAGGATGCGGATGTGATGCATCTCCTCCCTGATGATTTCCTCGACCTTTTCTCGGCCGCTGCCGGCCGGCAGCAGGTCTTTCATCCCCAGGTAGAAGGCGATCGAGTCCTTCTCGGCAGACAGTGCGGCCTTGAAGATTCCTTCGAGGTCGGATGTATCGATCTCTTTTTCGAAAAATACCTTGGTATCGGCCAGCGAGGCGAGATAGAGTCCGGATTCATTATTCGGATCGAAGGTCATGGCTTTTCTATCGGCCGCGGAGAGGGTCGCCCTCATTCCATTGAATACCCTCTGGTGGTCCACCTCCATGTCCGCCAGTTTGAGCAGGACCCGGATGGCCTCGGGATCCGCGATCTTTGCGGCTGAGTCCCGGTAGAATTTCTCTCCGTTCAGTTCGATCTTCAGGGCCATCTCGAATATCTCGTCGGCATTGAAGACAAAGCTCATCTCGTATCTCCTTCCGGCCCCAGTATACCAAAAATTCATCCATTTTTGATCATATCTTCATCAGATTTTAACACTCCACCGCTATTCTAGGGTCTCTCTGAGTCGGCTTCTCTCCCTCAGTCAGCGAGCTCAAGGAGGTGAAGGAGGGAAATGAAACTCGCTGAAGATGAGGGAGCGACCGGCCGATAGGAGAAAAGAAGAGTGAAAAGAAAGGAGTCCAAAAGATGAAGACAAAGAAAAGCATGGGAAAATGGAGCAGAGTTCTCGTTCTAGCCGTGGCGCTGAGTTTTCTTCCAGCGAAGAGCGCGCTCGCTCAATTCAAACCGGAAAGCGGGTCCATCGACGGCTACATGATCGCCGAGTACTATTCCGTCTTGCAGAATCATGATTCCACCTTGGAAAACAAAAACGGGTTCTGGTTCCGCCGGATCTATTTCACCTATAACAACAAATTGAGCGATACGATCAAGATGCGCTTTCGTCTGGAAACAGCATCCCCCGGGCAGCTGGGCACGAGCTCGCTCTTGATACCATTCGTTAAGGATGCCTATCTGAGCTTCAAGATCGGCCAGAGTGACCTCGTCGTCGGGATCCAAGGCCCACCCAGTTTTGAGCAATTGGAGGGTGTCTGGGGATGGCGGCCCCTGGAAAAAACCCCGCTCGACCTCCAGAGATGGACGTCCTCCCGGGATTTTGGCGTGTCTTTAAAAGGCGGCAAGAGCTTCGTTTATCACTTCATGTTCGCCAATGGCAGTTCCAACAAAGCCGAGGTTGACAAAGGCAAGAAAATCTTCGGGTCGCTGGGATACAAGAGCGGCGGATTCTTCCTGGAGGGGATGGCCCAGTATGATCACGACACGGAGGCCAGAGCCAACGATACCATCGCCCAGCTCTTTGGCTCCTACAGCGGGGAATGGGGGCGAGTGGGAGTCCAGTATTCTTACCGGAGCAATAAGGTTGAGGACAGTGAAGCTTTGCCCTACAACATCGTCTCCGCGTTTGGCGTCTTCTCCGTGGGGAAAAAAGTCGAGCTTATTGCCCGCTATGACTGGTCTTTTGGCGACGGCTACAAGGAGAAGTTCAGCGGGTCCAAAATCGAGTTCATCCCCTTTGCCGAAAACCACGAGTTTGGCTTTCTCATCGGGGCGATCAGTTGGCAGGTGGTCAAGAATGTCTGGATCATGCCCAATATCAAATAC
>JBAQGA010000198.1:0-15813 GCA_049287565.1 Candidatus Aminicenantales bacterium | reverse complement strand
CCCGTCTCTGGGGAGGACTTGGCCGAAGAGATTTACGAGACGGGACACTAGGGCTCGGCCTACTTAAGAGCGATGGTCTTGGCTATGACCCCGCCCTTGAGCGAGTCGTAAGTGAGTTCCACCCACTGTTCTTGATCGTGACATCGATCTGGAAAAGGATATCCTCGAGAATTGTTCGAAACCCGGGGACTTCAATAGGCGCATCATCTCGTTTTCTGCAACAGTCGCGTCGTCATCGAACGCTCCAGGTAGAGGTTGATGCGCATGGAGTGTGATTTTCGAGGGACCATCATGCAGGATTCGGTCAGCTTGACACCGATCCTTTCGGCCGGGACCATGGAGAAGAGAAAGCGCTGTTCGCAGAGGTCCCAGCCGCGGTAGCCCGGGCTGAAGCGCCTGCTCGGCCAGAGCCCCAGCTGCAGGCTCCTCTCGACGATCGCCTCCTCGACGCGCCAGATAACTTCCTTAGTGGCCTCAGAAGCCAGCCCGTCGAGGATCAGCCCCTGCAGGACGTCGCCGTCCTTGAAGAGACGGGCAATTTCCTCCTCCGCCGGCGGGCCGATCGTGCTCACGGCCAGGACGACCTTCGACGCTCCCTCAAACACGGGGTGGCGGTTGGTCTCTTCATAATCAAAGATCCCCCAGATCGCCCCGGGCCGGAGAAGGCGGAGGAGTTTATCCTTCCCCTCTTCCAGAGACCGTTTCAACCCGGCATCGATCTTGTCATAAGGACGCTTGTCGCCGATTCGGGAAAGGACCTTTCGCGGCTCGAGGACGAACGAGAAATCCCGGATGATCTCTATGCCCATTATGATAATCCTTTTCCTGTTTGGCTACGGCCAGCTCTTGAATTCGAGGCCCTGAATGAAATAATCCTGGAACTCCGGATCGGAAGCCAGGGAGATATAGCGGATCTTCTCAACCAGGGATTCGATCTTGTCGCGTTCCTCATTGGCCACGAGAAGACGCCGGGCGCCGGCGAGTGAGGAGTTGCCGACAAAAACGATCTTTTCATCCTCGACGGCGGGGAGAAGGCCGATCGCTTGGGTATTCGGGATGTTGAGATAGTTCCCGAAGGCGCCGGCGATATAAATTCCATCGAGCTGGTGGGCGGACAGGCCGGCGGCCTTGAGCATCAGCCGGATGCCGCTCTTGATGGCGGCGCAGGCGAGCTGCATCTGGCGGACATCCTCCTGGGTCAGCATGATGCCTTCCGCCACGGCGAGTCTCCTTGCCCTGCCCTGGATGGCCCCGCCGGCGGCGATCTCGCCCCGCGCTCGATACACGGCTATGAGATCGATTAGCCCGGTCCCACAGACTCCGCGGGGAGGGCTGTTTCCGATGGTGAAGACGCGGAGAGCGCCGGAATCTTCGACCCTGTAGACCGCTCCCGGCAGGGCCGGTGAGCCGCAGCTGATATTCATACCCTCGAAAGCAGGGCCGGCGGCCGTCGACGTGGCCATGAGATCTTCCCCGGTTTTGAAGACGATCTCGCCGTTTGTCCCCAGGTCGATGAACATGAAGTGGCCGGTCCGGCCGGCCAGGCCGGAGGCCAGGAGACCGGAGGAGATATCTCCTCCGACGAAGCTCTTAATGTTGGGCGCGAAATAGACCTTTCCCCGGGGATGGATGCCGAGGCCGACATCCGCCGCCTCGAGAGAAGGGAGGCGGGAAAAAACGGCGTGGTAGGGAGCCCGGGCCAGCGTATCGACCGGAACGCCGAGCAGGAGGTGATTCATCGCCGTATTGCCCGAAACGACGGCCTCATAGACAGAAGACGATGAAACGCGGTTGCGGACGAGCAGGCGGCGGACCATCTGATTGAGGGTTTCGAGGATGAGGCCGCGGAGTTCCCCGGCATTCTCCGTCCCGGTTAGGGCATAGGTGATGCGGGAGATGACATCGGCCCCGCGCGCGGACTGGCTGTTGAGAGCCGCCTCCAGGTCGACGGTTTTTCCGGACTCAACGTCGACGAGTTCCATCACCAAGGTGGTCGTCCCGACATCGATGGCCAGGCCGAAATTCCGGTCGAGGGTGGTCCCCGGCTCGACGGCGATGATCTCCTCTTCCCGGTGGACGACGACCGTCGCCCTGGAACCGGCCTGCTCCAGGGTGCGGCTCAGGTCTCTCAAAACGTCCGGCTGGATCTTCAGATGCGGCGCTCCCAATCCGGAAAGAATTTGCTCGTACAAGGAATCGGGGGACGAGATCTTCGGCTTTGCGACCTCGAGATAGTACTTCCTGACCGCCGGATCGGAGGAAACGGCGGAGTGGGGAATGGCCGGAAGGATCGGAACGTCTTCGTGGGTCGAAGACACAGGGACGTTGATCTCGAGATCGCCGTCGATCGTGTATTGGCAGGCCAGGCGGTGGTCGGGATTGAGGCTTTTTTCCCTGAGCCAGAACAACTGCTTATCTCCCGCCTCCGGCCGCGGGCCGCGGACGATCTCGACAAAGCATTTTCCGCAGAGTCCTCTCTTATTGCAGTAGAGATTGAGGGGGATCCCGGCCTGGCGCAGCTTATCGGCTAGGTTCTCGTTTTTTTCGGCCGGGATCGTCCGGCCGTGGGAAAGGACTTTGATCGTGTGCGTCATCGAACCGAAAATTCCCTACTAGGTTATATTTTTCGAAGCATTTTGACAAGAGAGGAGGGGCTGTGCTAAGTTCGCCACCTGATGGCCAGAGGTCTTTGGTATCCGCCGGGCCTGATCTACGACAGTATTCTCGAGCCTTTCGTGCGCAGAATCAGAAAAAAAGTCCGAAACCTGATCATCAAGAATGATCTTTTTCCCGTCCTCGACCTCTGTTGCGGTCCGGGCGGGCAGGCCCGTTGGCTGGCCGGGCAGGGAAGACTCTCCTGCGGATTGGACATCAACCTCGGGATGCTGAAGTATGCGGCCGGCCGGCGCGAAGACATCCCTTTTGTCTGTGCAGACGCCGCTCGGACGCCTTTCCGGCCGGCGGCCTTCAAAGGAATCGTCATCTCCTTCGCCCTTCACGAAAAGTCGGAAGATCTCAGGCCGCGTCTCCTTGCCGAAGCGAAACGGCTGCTCCTGCCCCATGGCCGGATCGTCCTCGTCGATTTCGAGGAGCCGTGGGACCGGATATCCCGTCTGGCCTATCTTTGCCTCTGGCCCGTCGAACGTCTGGCAGGGAACGACCATTTCCGCAACGGCCGTGACTTCAGCGCGAAAGGAGGCCTGCGTGCCCTGCTCAGGGAGAACGGCTTTCGAGAAATGGAACGGTATGATATATCGGCCGGAACATGTGCCGTCGTCGTCGCCGCACCGCGATAAAAACGATCATGGCCACAGAATGCTCCCGCCCAATGATGAAATGGATAAGATGACTCGGCAATTCATCTGTCATTCCGGTTAGACAAGGACGCTCGATTCAAGTATAAGAATGATATCCCGCGCCTTGGAGGAAGTCATGACCCAAACGATTCCCCGCCTCTTTCTTCACCTGACTGAGACCTTCCAGAAACCGGCCCTGCTCCTTTATAAAAAAGAAGGCCAATACCTGTCCCTCTCAACCGCCGAGGTCCGTCAGGAAGTGGAGCGCATCGCCCTGGGACTCAAGGGTCTGGGCCTCGGCCCAGGCGACAAGGTCATCCTGTTCGCCGAGAATAGCCCCTGGTGGGTGATGACGGATTACGCCATCCTCGGCCTCGGCGCGATCACAGTTCCCATCTATCCCTCCCTGGTCCCTGATCAGATCAAGTATATCACCAATGATTCGGACTCCAAGGTCGTGATCGTATCGAACCGGAAACTCTGGGACAAAGTGGCGGCGATCCGGCCGGACCTCCCCGGAGTCCGCCATTTCGTTTCCTTCGAGGAGCGGCCGGCGGAGTCCGTCCTGCCCCTCAAAGAGCTCAAAGCCAAAGGGGAAAAATTCCGGATGGCCGGCCCGCGCCTTTTCGAGGAGACGGCCCGTTCCATCAAAACCGACGACCTCGCATCAATCATCTACACCTCCGGAACGACCGGCATACCCAAAGGCGTCCTGCTCACTCATGCCAATTTTGCGAGCAACGTTGAGACGCTGGCTTCGATCATCCCGTTCGGCGACCAGGACACGGATCTCTCCTTCCTGCCGCTCTCCCATGTTTTGGAGCGGCTGGTTACGTTCGCCTTCATGTCCCGGGGGGTCTCCATGGCCTACGCCGAGAGCGTCGAGACCGTGGCCGAGAACCTGCTCGAGGTGAGGCCGACCATCATGGTCAGCGTTCCCCGGCTGTTCGAAAAGATCTACGCCAAGGTCATGGACAGCGTGCTGGCCGGCTCGACGCTCAAGAAAAAGATCTTCTTCTGGGCTTTAAGAGTGGGGAAGGAGTCCGGCGAGAAGACATTGCGGAGGCAGCCGGTCCCGGCCTCCCTCCAGCGGCGCCGGAGGATCGCCCACAGTCTCGTCTTCTCCAAGATCCTGGAGAAGACCGGCGGCCGGGTGCGCTTTTTCGTCTCGGGCGGGGCGCCGCTGGCCAAGGACATCGCCGAATTTTTCTACGCCCTGGGAATTGTCGTTCTGGAAGGCTACGGCCTGACAGAATCCTCGCCGGTGATCGCCGTGAATACCTTTGATAACCTGAAGTTCGGGACGGTGGGCAAACCGATTCCCGGAGTGGCGGTGAGGATCGCCCCCGACGGAGAGATCCTGGCCAGAGGGCCGAATATCATGAAAGGCTACTACAAAAAGGAAGAGGAGACGCGGGAAGCCCTGGAGGGAGGATGGCTCCACACCGGGGATATCGGCCATCTCGATGGGGAAGGCTTCCTAATCATCACCGACCGGAAAAAGGACCTCATCGTCACCTCCGGCGGAAAGAACGTGGCGCCTCAGCCCATTGAGAACGTGCTCAAGCAGAATCCCTACATCGCCAATGCCGTCGTCATCGGGGGAAGCCGGAAGTTCATTTCGGCCCTGATCGTTCCGAACTTCGAGAAGGTCGAAGACTACGCCCAGAAAAGCGGGATCCGCTATGTCAACCGGAGAGATCTCATCCAGAACGAAGCCGTCCTCCGCTTCATCCAGGAGGAAGTGGACCGGAGCACCCCTGGCCTGGCGCCCTACGAGAAGGTCAAGAAGATCGCCCTGTTGGAGAGGGACTTCGAGATCGAGGAGGGCGAAATCACCCCCACTCTCAAGGTCAAGCGGAACGTCATCGAGCGAAAATACAAAGACCTCATCGATTCCCTTTACCGGGAATAGAAAGGAGAGGCCATGGCGCTTGAGAATTGTCCGGAATGCGGCCATCAGGTGAGCGACCGGGCGGCGACTTGCCCGGGTTGCGGACATCCCCTGAGGCCGGAGGCCCCACTCAGACCTGGCATCGGACCGCCTTACTCTTGGGGCTTTGAATATAAGTCCAAAGCCACTCTTCTGGGGATGCCGCTCATCCATATTGCCCAGGGATTCACTCCCGAGGGCCGGATGAGAGTCGCCAAAGGATTCATCGCCATCGGGAACGTGGCTATCGGCGTCTTCGCCATAGGCGGAGCCGCGGTCGGGGTTTTCGCAATCGCCGGAGCCGGGCTCGGGGTCATCTCCATGGCCGGGTTCGCCCTCGGGCTGTTTTGCGGCATCGGGGGACTGGCTGTCGGCTATATCGCTGTCGGCGGGATCGCCATCGGAATCTACGCGCTCGGCGGGCTTTGTTTCGGGCCGCACACCATCTACAACGATCCCGACATGCTGCGATTTCTGGAATCGCTGTTCCGCCGTTAGCCCCGGTCGCGAGCCGAACGACCGGCCGCAATCGGGCGGGATTCAAACGCCGTCGCCGCTGTATCTGGTGAGGAGTTTCACCCTCAGCTCCCGGTACAGCTTGACGATTGCTCCCATCCTTGAGATCGTCAGGTCGGTCAGGAATTTTTTTGCCCCGGCCTCGTCTTTCCCGAGCATTTCAACAGCCCTCTTTTCGACGTCCGCCTGCGACGAGAAAAATCCGGCCTCGAGCGGGTCACGGACCTCTCTCAAGTCCTTGACCGCAGACTGCCAGCGCAAGAACATCAATTTCTCGACAAAGTCGACCGCCCAGCGGGCCGAATCCTCGCTGTAAACGCTATGGTCGTAGGTCTTGTACAACGGCGAGACGTCCGTCACTCCCGCATAAATCGGGACATAGGTGCTGACAAAGGGATTGTCCACGTAGAACCAATAGACCCCTCCGACCGGATCCGGAAGCCAGGAGCGGAGCTGCGCGACCATCCCGTATCCCTGGGTGGCGATCGTCCGGTGGTGGCGGATCCGGAGGACCGTCTCCATTTCGCGGGAAAGAAAGGGTGTCGCCATCGGACTCTTCATCAACTGGCCGCCGCCCCCCGGGACCATCCAGGCCGGGTCCCAGGTCATATCGTAAATAGTGTTCTCGAAGGTGGAGCGTTGAAAGGCGATAACATCTCGGACCGAGAGGAGTTTTCCTGGTTTAACCGAGAAAGGATAGAACGCCGCGCCTTCGATCGGCTGACTATAGATAGTCCCCGGTCCGGCGGGCCCCTCCATCCTTCGTCTCGGCCATTCTTTTGCATTCGGAGCGACCGTGCTGTAGATCAGCCAGAGCCGGCTCAGACTCCCTTCCTGGATCGGCGGAGCATACGCCTCCTGCCAGATGAAGGGCTGGCCGCCGGCCGGATCGTACCAGCCGCGATCGATGGCCTCCTGCTTATAGTTCTGTGAAACCAAAAAATCCGGGCTCTGGAGGTCGATCTCCCGGATCCGGACATAGTTGGTGATGGCGACGAGGTGGTCGTCGGGAACACGGCGGGCTGCCCAGATGGCCCCCGGCTTTCCGCTCCCGGGCGTCCAGCGGGGGCCGACGCTGAAGATCTCCATCACCCAGAGTTCCCTGGGATCGGCGATACAGAGGGCTTCCGCCCCGCCGCAGGACGGGAGAAAGCCGTATTTTTCCACAAGGCCGGCAATCAACCGGACGGCCTCCCGCGCCGTTTTGCACCTCTGGAGTGCAAAGACCTGGGCCTGCTCCACGGTCATGATTTGTTTGGTCAATCCCTCAACGAAGGGGACATCCAGCGCCCGGCGCTGGGAGCAGGTGCTTTCGCCGACGGCAAGCTGGTGTTCATTCATCTGTGAATAGCCGGTCTGAAAATAGGCATAAGTATGCTCGACCTGGGGGATATGACCGATCACCTTGCCATAGTCCCCGAGCGGCAGGGCACGACGGTCATCCATGTCGCCGAAATAGGCCATCCCCCAATGGACCGGGGCCTGAGTCCCCTTGGGGTATGTTTGGGCGGGGACGACATGGACGCGGCATTCGCTGCAGCAGTCGGTGTGTGATGTGATGACCGATCCGTCGTCCGTGGCCAGGCGCCCCACACCGATCACGGTGCAGCCTTCCGGCCCCTTCTCCTTGAGGCAAGCGGCCGGAGGAATCGCCTCGGGGGTTGAAGGAGCCGGCTGGGCCGATAGAATCAGCCAGGCCAAGCCAGTCAGATAAAAGCAGAACGCCGCGAGATTGATTAAGGGTCTCTTCATCTGAACCTCCACGTCAGACGATCCCGAAACGAAATCTCCCCCGGCAGGGAAGGCGCGTCCATCAGCGCTCCAGGAGATGTCCCGACCGGGTCAAAACATCGATCGAGCGCGCGAGCTTCTCCTCTTTGACGAGCAGGTAGTCGGTATCAAACGTCGAGATGGCAAAAATATTGATCTGCGCCTCGGCCAGGGGATTCGCCAACGACGCCAGCACGCCCGTTAGCGCCAGATCGAGGGGACCCGCCACCTCGAGACATCGCCAGCCCCGTTCCGACCTCACCTCTTCGGGGACGCCGGCTTCGGCACAGACGATCGAAAGCTCATCACTTGTCCGGGTGATCGAGAGGAGACCGCGCCCGGATGCCCACTTGGGAACGCCGGCGTCCGGGGGCAGCCGGCAGATGGCAAAGGTGTCGGGCAAGATCGATAATCTCAAATTCATGGATCAACACGCACCGGGTGTTCCAGCTGGATTATAACGGATTGTCCGCAAAATGGGAATTTCCTATCCGCATCATCCCTTTTATTGTTCTTGACAACCCCGGTCGGCCGGCCCTATTCTTGGCTAATAAGGGATGAAATCATGGGCCGACGGCTCTGGAGTTGAACTCATCAAAAAATGGTCAGGTCGTTTCTTATTTGCCTTAAGGAGGGACAATGATGGCTAAAAATCGTCCGGCGAAAAGGCTCATATTCCTGGTTGTCTTTATCGTCATCGCTGCCAGCTCGTCTTTTGGGCAGAGGCTGACCGGGAAAATCATCGGGACGGTCACGGACACAGAAGGCGAACCCCTTCCAGGAGTCACCGTGCAGCTATCAAGCCCGGTATTGATGGGGGGGGTTCATTCCGAGGTGACATCCGAAAAGGGGACCTACCGCTTCATCAATCTCCCCCCTGGGAGCTACGCCCTAGTGTTCAGTCTCAACGGGTTTGAGACTGTCAACCGGTTGAACATCAAGGTTTCCGTCGATATGACCGTCACCGAAGATATCACCTTGAAGGTCGCAGCCCTTGAGGAATCGGTGACCGTCGTCGCCGCGGCGCCTCTTGTCGATGTCACCAAGTCGGGTCTGACGACCACTTTCGGCAAGGAAATTCTGGAACAGCTTCCCAGCGGCCGGTTCACCTTCTTCGATGTCGTCAAGCAGGCGCCCGGCCTGATCATGAATACCCAGGAAGGAGATAGGATCGTCGCCTATGGGTCCAACTACGAATCGAGCGATTATCAGCTTGATGGAGTCGATATCCGGAATCTCGACGTGGGTTCCCCCTGGCAGTGGGTCAACCCGGATGTCTTTGCCGAAGTGGAAACGACGGGGATCGGCGCTCCGGCCGAGTACGGACAATTCACCGGGGCCGTCATCAATATCGTGACCAAATCGGGGGGGAACAGGTTAGAGGGAAGTCTGAGCTACTACGGGCAATTCCAGAGACTCGTCGCCGACAACAACCCCACGCCCTCCGATCCCGAGGCCTATTCTTACCACCGAGATAAGTTCCTGGACGCTTCCTTCAGCCTGGGCGGGCCGATCATCAAAGACAGGCTCTGGTTTTTCGGCTCCTACGAGAGGAAAGAAGATTCTTACACCGCCTGGCTTTCTGACCCGGCATTCCCGGCAAATACGATCGGTGACAAGGCTTTTTTTAAGCTGTCCTCACAGATCGGGAAGGACCACCGGCTGGTCGGTTCTCTCTATTACGAATATTTTGACATTCCTGATCCCATGACGCCCTATGTCACGGGAGAGGCCCTGGGTGCTGAAAAAGGGAAAAATCCGACCTGGAATCTCATGTATACATGGCTGATCAGCAACAAGGCCTATCTTGATCTAAAGTACGGAGGATGGTGGAGCAGCGACGACTGGCTCCCGATCGATTCATCCCTTGACACCCCGAGTCACTATGACGGATACACAGGTGTCAATTCCCAAGGAGTCTGGTGGCCCTGGAAATACGCAGTTTCAAGACATCAGGCCAGCGCCAGCCTGTCCTACTTCGCAGAGGATTTTCTCGGAGGAAATCACGATTTCAAGATAGGCGTCCAGTATAATAGGGGAACAGCCGAAAATGTCGGCGGCTACACGGGAGGCCGCTTTTACTACGATTATGCGGGCTATCCCTATTATATGTATGAACAGGACGTCTTCTCCTACGGCGGGATCGTCAATTCCACAGCGGCCTTCGCCGATGATTCTTGGAAGATCGGCAAGCGATTGACCCTCAACCTGGGTCTAAGGTTCGATCACAGCGTCGGCTCGATCCAGTCATTCCCGGTTTACGAGGGGTGGGAGAAGACCGGGACGACGACTCCGGAGGTCCCGGATGTGATCAAGTGGACCGCCGTCTCTCCCCGGATCGGCCTGGCTTTTCAGCTCACTTCGGACAAAAAGACACTCCTCAGAGCTTCCTTCGGCCGCTATTACGAAGCCCTGCTTATGTCCAACTGGAACTGGCCGGGTCCCAATGTCACCGATTGGACAATGTACGCCTGGGATTGGGACCTCAACGATTGGGAGTTTGTTGATTCCATCCCCGGCGCAATGAACTACACTGTCGATCCCAACCTCAAGAACCCTTATGCTGACCAGTTTTCTATTGGACTGGAAAGGGAACTCCTGCCCAACCTGTCCATCGGAGCTTCGTACATTTACAAACATGAGAAGAACCTCATCGGCTGGGAAGACAAGGGGGCCACTTACGAGCAGGTCGAAATGGAATCTCCTGACAACGGAAAGACATACCTGGTTTGGAACCAAACCAGCGACCCGGGGACAAACGACTACTGGATCACCCAGCCATCGCGTTTCGGCCAAAAATTCGACCAGACCTACAAGGCTGCTATATTCTCTTTGACCAAGAGGTATTCCGACAATTGGCAATTGAGCGTTTCCCTCACCTGGTCGAGAATGGAGGGTTTGAACAACGCCGCCCACGTGATGAGCCAGCAGGCGATGATCTGGTATACCCAATTCTATGGACAGGACCCCAACGACCTGATCAACGCCCGGAGTTTCCTGAACCACGACCGCACCTGGATTCTCAAGGTCTCCGCCAGCTACACTTTTCCTTGGGGCATCCTGGCGGGCGTGAATTACCTCTACCAGACGGGCAGGCCGATCCCGACATTCGTTCGAGTCTACCCCAATCAAGGAGAACGGACCATCCTGGCCGAGCCGAGAGGGGAGGAGAGGTTTCCTGCCTGGAACTTGTTGGATTTCAGGCTACAAAAAACATTCACCCTTTACAAGACGGTCCGATTCAGCGCGATAATCGATATCTTCAATATCTTCAACGCCAACACAGTCATCGGCTATCGGGCCAGCAACCCACCGACGATCCATCCCGGTTTTGACGTGTGGTCTGACGCTTACCAGAAAGCAGACGATATTTTCTTCCCACGGCGGGCGCAGATCGGACTGCGGCTAGAATTCTAACCGGTCGGCCGATCTCGGATGAGGACGGAGAAAAAGCCGGCTTGATCTCGGCTGAAATTGCCGGCGACACGGGCCGAGTTCTCACTTCAGGATAACAAGCCAGCCCCGTCCGGGCTCGACGGGGAGGGGATCGTCCGGCTGAAAAGTCGTCCCGGGCTGAAAATCCGTGATTGCGGGTGCTGAGAACCACGCTTTTCGAGGATCTATCTCCAGGGCTTTCCAATCGATCGTCAAGCGGCACTGAACCGGCTCAGCGGCCCAGCTCGCGAGGGCGATCAAGGCGGCCCCATCCTTGACATATGCCGTGGCCAGCACGTCCTCGTTATCTGTCTTGACCGGGCAATTCGGCGACCAGTAGCCGATCATCCGCGCCTCTCCGATACCAAACTCGTCCCAGACCTTCCAGAGCCGGGCCGGGTTCTGGCCCGACCAGGGAAGTCGGTTGGTCATGCCATATATCATTCCCCGCCAAGGGTTTCCGCCATCCTGGAGCATCTCGCCCAGGAGGCCAAAGGGAATTCCCGAGATCTCGACGAGCCAGTAATCGGGAGCCGAATTGTAATCGAAGTATTCGCCGAACCAGAGCCGGTTGAGATAGGGAAAGTGCTCGAGGTAGAGGTTGGCGCTCGAGGCGAACCCATCCCGCAGGTTGTACTGGTTGGCCGAATGAAGGTCAATCAAGGCCCCCGGCCGGCCCCGGTCCAAAATCTTCCGGACGCGCTTCATCGTCGTCCGGTCGAAGGCGACATCATCGATGTAAAGCCCATCGATCCCGACATTTTTGACCAGCCAGTTCAAGCCCTCGAGATAATAGTTGTGCCAGCGGGACATCCCGCTGTTGACGATGGCCGCATCCTGGAGTTTCGGCACAAACCAGGCCGCGATATAATCGGAGATGAGATGCTCCTGGAGCCAGGAGAATCCACCGCCGGGGCCGCGCGAAAAGATCTCGTCTCCCAGGCTGCGTAGGGCGAAGAGTTCGACACAGCGGTTCGAAAGTTCCCGGATGGTGTTATAGATCTTAACCTTCATCCCGCGGGCATGGGCCTCGTCGATGTACTTTTTCATCTCGGCCGGCCGCAGGAAAGGGTAATTGATGTAGGGGTCGATCTCGTTGGCATGGTGAACGTTGATGGTGTTGGCCCCGGTCGAGGCCATTTCGGGAACGGGCTTGAAGGCATGGAAAAAGCGGGTTGCAAAATGGGACTGAGGATCAATCGGTTTGAAAGGCGTCAGAAGCAAGTTGAAATGAAAATGAAGAACCTCGCCCGCCCGCATACGGCGGGGACCGCTAAAAGCCCTCAGTAGCACCACCCCAGCGCCCTCCTCCGTGACCACGCAACCGCCCTGACCATCATTCCACCAGGACGGCGGCAGGTTGAGCGGCTTGGACAGATAGAAGTTGGTATTCAGGGGGCGGGAATAATTTTCATCGCGCCAGCTGATCTGAAGGCCGGCGTTGACATCACCGAGCCAGAGCGCGTCCTGGTTTTTTCTCTGGTCCCAAATCCACTCGAAGCGTGGCGGGCGGAGCCCTCCCTTGAAACCGAGGCCCATCATATACCTGGCCGTTTCTTCGAGCAGCGGAATCTCGAGCCGGATGTCCTTGACGTCGGCGGCCGCCTTGGCCTCGAGTCCGACCGTGAACTCGACGAATCCGTCGAATTCCATCCGGCCGCTGCAGGACAGGAGGAACGGACCAGACCGGCTCTCCGCCTCCCAGGCGACAGCTCCGGGCGCCTGGTTGGTGAAATAAGGGCCTTCTCCCTGGAATTCAAGAACCGTCCCGTCTTTTTCCTCGACCTTGAGCGCGATGGGGGAGCCCAGGAGCTCGCGGCCTTCCCGTCCGACGGAGGTCACCTCAGGTGTGAAAAAGCTTCTGAGCTGAGCGGGAAAGCCGTTCCGGCCGACGGCCATGCTCCTCCCCAGACAGGAGACCGTATTTCCCTTGGCGACGAGAGGTGTAAAGGGAGGAACGACCTCGTCATCGAAGGCGATCCGCGAGTTCAGCCAGCGGAGCCGGGAGAGGCGCCAGAGCTCGGAATCGCCGGCGTCCTCGAGAACCTCTTCCTGGATGTCCAGAACAAGCCGGACCCGGCCCGGCGGCAGGCCTCCGGGCGCGACGACGATCTCACCCTGGTATGTCCCGGGAGGGATATCGCGCGGAACCTGGACGCCGCACCAGAGCGGCTGGATCTTTCCCTCGGGGACAGGGCAGGCTTTTTTGAATTCTTGCCCGTCCCAATTGACACCCCCGGTATTGAATGAGTGAAATCCGGAGGAAGGGATGGCGGACTTCCGGCCGGGCGAAGGAGAAGTCATGACCGGCTTCAGCTCTTTGAATAATATATCCACGTCTTCGATGTCTGTTCGGCAGGCCCAGAGACCGATCTGAAAGACAAAGAACTCTCCGCGGAGCGCCTCGGCCTCAAAGGCGCTCTTCGGCCCGTTCTGAATCCATCGAAAGGGCAGGTCATCCGCCATCCGGATGGAATACCGGCGGTCTTCGGGAAACAGGAGGTAAGGCGCGTCCGGGTATTTCACGAGAAGGACGGCCGTTTCTTCCGCGGTGGCAATGACTTCCATGGGGAAGAAGCTGTTGAACTCGTCGATCGACTGGATTTCGAGGACGCGGGCGCGGGGAAAGGGGAGAGTCCGTGGCTATCGAGCCACGCCTGCTCGGCGGTCCACTCAAATTTCGGATAGACGACCGTCGGGTAGTTCGACCGGTCCGTCATCACATTGGGCAGATAATAGACATGATAATCTCCGGGCACGGTCGCCGGCTCAAAAATGAAATCTCCGTATTCGCGGTTGACAGCCACGGGGCAGACGTTATTGACTCTGGCTCCGGTCGCCGCATCGACGAAAATGACATTCTTCTTCTCCGGCTCCAGGTCGCGGCGCCGCCACGGGACGTGGACCTGGACGGCAGGGGCCTCCTCGTCGACCCTGATCACCACCCGGTGGTTGCCGTAGCGCTGCGCGTCCCAGCTCGCCGTGGCGTAGCGCACTTCGTCAGAGGATGCTTGATCCGCAGATAGACACAAAGCCGACAATAACATAAGGATTGTCCGCCGGGAGAGAAGCGCCCTCGCATTCATCGTCACCTCCTGCCCTCTATTTTATCCATAAAGCGGGGCGGATTTCGACAAAATTTACCGGTCCGTTATCCCGATCTTATTTTTATAGATTCCTTCTTGACCAGCCTGATGAACAAACCGTATCATTCTAGGGACAAAGCCGCTGGCCGGAGATGCCTATGGACGAGAATCTGAGCGTATGCGGACTGATCTGCGATCGCTGTGCTTTCTTCAAAAAGCCTTGCCGGGGGTGTTACGAAACGAAAGGGATGACCTTCTGGGCGGCCGAGCTCCCGGAAAAAACCTGTCTTCTTTTCCAATGCGCCATCAAAACAAGGGGATTCTCGAGCTGTGCCGAATGTTCGGAGTTGCCATGTCAATCATTCAGGGAGCTCAAGGATCCCAACATCAGCGAAAAAGAACACCTCAAGGCCCTCGAGGAGAGGGTTCACAGGCTAAGAAAGCAGAGAGAAAAATGTTGATCACTTATCCCCAAAGACACTTTTTTCGTGTCGCAATCCTTATTGCCGGCTTAGGTTTGCTTTCAACGGGCCTGGCCCGGACACAGGGTCTCCAAACGACCGCTTCGGCCGGCGCGGCCGACCTCTGGTATGTCGTTAACATCGCCGGCCAGCCGGCGGGATACGTTCGCGAGACCATCAGCACCCAGGCGCAGACTATCCGCATCAACTCTGAAATGCGGATCGTCCTCAACCGCCTGGGCAGCCGGGTCGAGATCGGGTTCTTCTCCTCTTCCGAAGAATCCCCAGACGGGCTTTTGCATAGAGTCAGCTACGAAATGACGGCCTCCAATCAGACCATGAGGACCGAATCCGTCATCAGGGAGGGAAAGATCGAAGTCAAGAATGAATCCGGGGGAAAGATTTACACGAGCACTCTCGAATACTCGAATGACCTCTATGGATCCGAAGGGATCCGGCGGATGACGGCCGCAGCACTCAAGAATCCCGGAGACACCATCACCGTCCAGACCTACGTGGCCGAAGCCTCGCTCATTGGTCATCTCACCCGGACAGTGCTGTCCCGTGACTCGATCCGGATCGGAGGCCGGGAAATCGCCGCCCTGAAAGTGGAAGAAGTCCTCGAGGGAATGCCGATCAAACGAACGGGTTGGCTGGACGAGCAGGGTTACCTTCTCAGGCAGGAAGAGCCGGGGCCGTTCGGCGTCATCGAGATCATCCGGTCCGGAAAGTCCGAGGCGATGGCCGCGGCACTGGGGGGAGGTGAGCTGCCCGCCGAAATTTACCAGAGCTCCATCGTCCGCTCCAATATCCGGCTGCCGCGGGACAGACCGATCGATCGCTTGAAAATCAGGCTGACCCACCGGAATCCGGACCTGGGCTGGCCGGAAATCCAGATCTCCGGACAACGGGTCATGCAACCATCGGAAAAGGAGCTGGTTGTTGAGATCCGGCGGACGCCGCCGCCGTCGGGAGCAGCCTTCCCTGTGAAAATGACGGAGACCAACCGCCCATATCTCGAGCCCAACGCCTATATCCAGTCGGATGATCCCCGGATCCAAAGCCTGACGAAAGAACTGGCCGGGAGGGAGAAAAACGCTTTCCGGGCGGCCCTGGCCATGGAGCGATGGGTGGCCGAAAACATGACATTCGACCTGGGCATCGCCTTCGCCCCGGCGACCGAAATCATCCGTGACAAACGGGGGACCTGCGTCGGCTACGCCACTCTGTTGGCCAGCCTGACCAGAGCCGCGGGAATCCCCTCCCGCATTGTCCTGGGGTACGTTTACGCCCTCGGCATGTTCGGGGGCCACGCC
>JBAQGA010000197.1:0-39239 GCA_049287565.1 Candidatus Aminicenantales bacterium | reverse complement strand
TGTCATGCGGGACCTCCTCTCGGGTGTCGATATTTTTAGTCCTCATTTTATAAAATTGGCGGCGGCAATGACAAACCCATATTTTTTTTATTCCCATCCGCAGGCTCTCTCAAACTTGACTTCGCCTCTCGCCGGGCGATATGGTTGCAAGGTAAAACAATGAGATGGGAGGCGCCGATGCGAAATCTTTGGTTGACAGGAATAATCCTTTTGTTCGGCTCCGCTTTGCCGGCAAGGCCGGGATTTGAGGCCGTCCCCCAGCAATCTGAAGTTGCTGATAAAGCGCTGCTCGCGCCGACCCCGCCAATGGGATTCAACACCTGGAACAAGTTCGGCTGCGATGTGAGCGAGCGGCTAATCCGCGAGATTGCGGACGCGATGGTCTCGTCCGGGATGCGCGAGGCGGGTTATAAGTACCTGGTGATCGACGACTGTTGGCAGGTCGCGCGCGACGAGGACGGCCGGATTGTCGCCGACCCCGAGCGGTTCCCAAGAGGGATGAAGGCGCTCGCCGACTATCTCCACGGCAAGGATCTCGCCTTCGGCCTATACACGGACGTCGGCCCGAAGACCTGCGTTGGCCGCCCGGGTTCCTTCGGGTTCGAGGACTTGGACGCGGCGACCTACGCAGAGTGGGGCGTCGACTACATCAAAGTGGACTGGTGCCACGCCGACGACCTGGATCCCCGTGTCCAATATACGAAGTTCCGCGACGCCATCCAAAAGACGGGACGGCCGATCGTCCTGGGCATCTGCGAGTGGGGCCGGAACGATCCCTGGAAATGGGCCCAGGGTGTAGGACAACTCTGGCGGGTCACCGCCGACATCCAGGACACCTGGGAAAGCATCGTCTGGATCGTGAACGCCAACGCACGCCACTTCGGGGCGGCCGGGCCCGGCCACTGGAACGACCCCGACATGCTCGAAGTGGGAAACGGCGGGATGAGCTTCGACGAATCCAAGGCGCATTTCTCGCTCTGGGCCATGATGGCGGCGCCGCTCCTGGCCGGAAACGACGTGCGGCAGATGACCGCGGAGACCAAAGATATTCTGCTGAACCGCGAGGTCATCGCCGTCGACCAGGACCCGCTGGGTGTACAGGGACGGATCATCATCGACCGCGGCTATGGAGGCCAGGTCTGGATGAAGCCACTTGCCGACGGCTCCATAGCCGTGGCCTTCTTGAACCTCTCCTCGAAGGAACTTGAGCTTTACGTGCGCTGGTCGCAGATCGGCCTCCCGCCGGGTTCGGCCAAGGTGCGGGATCTCTGGGCCCACCACGACCTGGGCGTTCACTCCGACTGGGGCCGGAACTTCGACGAACGCTTCAAAGCCATGGTGCCTCCGCACGGCGTCGTCATGGTGCGGATCCGGAAGGTCCAATGAAGGCCTGATCTGTCCGCTAGCGGACACCCGGAGGTTCAGATACGGACAGGACCGCCCCCCTCTCTCTGAATTCAGGCCCGCCTTCCTCTTGAAGGATCTCCCTGGCCCCCCGGTGTTCCCCCCAGATGAACGCCCCGGTTGTACGGCCTTCTTACTCCCGAACCCTTTTCGGAGCATCCCCCCCTTAAGAAAAGCATGAGGTGGCACGAATGTTGCTTTTATATCTCTCAGGAGTTCATCGATGCTGAAAAATTATCTGAAGATCGCCCTCAGGAATATCCTCAGGCAAAAAGGATATTCCTTCATCAACATCGCGGGCCTCACTTTGGGTCTGGCCTGCTTCATCCTCATCGGCCTGTGGGTCCGCGACGAGCTGAGCTTTGACCGTTTTCACGAGAAAAAGGACCGGATCTTCAGGATCCTGAATAAAACCGAGAACGGGGATCTCATCCCCAGTCCCACCTATGCGCTCGCCCCGGCGCTGAAAGAGGAATATCCCGAGGTCGAGGAATACTCGCGCGTCTGGCCCTATGCGGGTTCGCTCGTCCGCTACCAGGACAAGCGCTTCGAAGAGGACCGGATCTGCCTGGCCGACCCTGGCTTCTTCCGGATGTTTACCTTTCCCTTCCTGCATGGGAATCCAGATACCGCGCTCGCCGACAGGAACTCGATCGTGCTCACGGAAACAACCTCCCGGAAGTATTTCGGAGACGAGGATCCGCTGCACAAGGTGCTATTCCTCGATCAATACTTCTCCGGGTTCGTGGTTTCCGCCGTTATCAAGGATGTCCCTTCCAACTCCCACGTTCAGTTCGACCTCTTGGCCAGGGTGGAACTTCTGGGGGAAGACCGTCTCGCCCGCTGGGAGGAATGGACGGGACCCTGTTATGTCCTCCTCCGGCCGGATGTCTCGGCCGCTGACTTCACATCAAAAATCGCGGACATCTACAAGAAACATGAAGACCCGGAAGCCACCTACGTGCCCGTCCTCCAACTATTGGCTCAAGTCCACCTCCATGAGTCCGGCCGTCCCGCCGGGCTTCAAAAAGTCCTCCTTTTTTCCCTGATCGCGGTCTTCATCCTAGTCATGGCCTGCGTCAATTTCATGAACCTGTCCACGGCCCGGTCGGCCAGGCGGGCCAAAGAAGTGGGGATCCGAAAGGTCGTCGGCGCGCACCGACCCCAGCTCATCAGGCAGTTCCTGGGGGAAGCAGCGGTCCTGAGCGTTATCTCTTTATTCCTGGCCCTAGCCTTGGTGGAAGCCTTTCTCCCCCGGTTCAACCTGTTTGCCGGCAAAAATTTGAGTCTCCTGTCCATGGCCAGCCTCCCTATGGTTCTATTGCTTTTCCTCGCCGTCTTGGTAACCGGGCTTTTCGCAGGAAGCTATCCGGCTTTTTTCCTCTCCTCCTTTCCGGCGGTTGAGACTCTTAAAAAAAGGTCAGGGTTTGGCGGCCGGGGAGCGGGGATCAGGAAAGGCCTGATCGTTTTCCAGTTCGCCATTGCCATCGGGCTCATCACCTGCACCCTGGTCGCTTCCCGCCAGCTTCACCACATTCAAACCATGGACCTGGGATTGGACCGGGAGCACGTTGTCATCCTTTTCAACAACCCGGGTCTGAGGAAGAGTTTTGACTCCTTCCGCAACGATCTGTTAAGAGAACCGTCCATCCGCAGCGTCACTTCCGCGGCCCAGGGACCGACCTGGGTGGGAGAAAATATCTCCATCAATTGGGAAGGCAATCCGTCCGACGAGATGCTGCCCGTCGACTACACAGTTGTCGATTACGACTTCTTCCGGACCTTTGGCATGACGATACTCAGCGGCCGGGCGTTCTCCAGAGAATTCCCGGCGGATGAGGACGGGGCCTGCGTCATCAACGAGACGGCGGCGAAGAGGATGGGAGTGGAGGATCCTCTTGGAAGGACGGTTTACATGAACCACCCGGCCTGGCCGGAATCTTTCCGCCGGGCGCGGGTTATCGGTGTCGTCAAGGATTTCAACGCCCGCACTGTGCACACGGCCATCCGGCCCTTCGTCTTCCGGATGTATAAACCCTGGCACCAGTATGTCTTCATCAAGGTCGACGGCGCCATGATCCCGGAAGCGCTAAAACGGATCGAGACCGCCTTCCAGCGGCGCTCGCCCGATTATCCCTTCCGTTATCTTTTCTATGACGAAGCTTTCAACCGCCAATACGCCTCGGAGCGGCAGATGGGGACGCTGTTTAACGCCTTTGGCCTGCTCTCCATCTTCATCTCCTGCTTGGGATTGTTCGGCCTGGTCTCGTACACGGCAGAACAGAAAACCAAGGAGATCGGCATCCGCAAAGTGCTCGGCGCATCAATCCCGGGAATCATCTCCTTGACTACGAAGGAATTCCTCAAATGGGTTGCGGTGGCCCATCTCGTCGGCTGGCCGATCGCCTATTTTGTGATGAGCCAGTGGCTCCGGGATTTCGCCTACCGGGTGAGTATCGGGCCGCTTGTTTTCGGCCTGTCCGCCGGATTGACCCTCCTCGTCGCCTTCCTCACGGTCGGCTACCAGGCGGTCAAGGCGGCCCTGGCCAATCCCGTGGAGTCCCTGCGGTACGAGTGACTCAGGGAATCGAGCGTCGTAATGTCCGCGGGATTCGAAAAGCGATATTCAATGCCACCCCGCAAAAAAGCTTCAGGTCCTACTTAATCGTCAGCACGTGGCCGGCCGAATAGGCGGCGAACTCCGGTGCGTACATGGACTGGAGGGTGGCCGGGGCGGCCTTGAAGGTCCCCGCCATCGCGCAGCGCAGCCGGTGCTTCAGCGTGTACTCGCCCTGGGGAAGCCACTCGACAAAGAAGTTCGTCCCGCTGTCGCGGATCTCCTCGTAGCGGACGATCCCCAGGTCCCACTTGTAGCCGGAGGTGAGGGTCACGGGTTCGCAGCCGGACGGCCGCGGGTCGCGCAGGTGCACGTACTCGGCGGGGTGGCGGGCCCGGATCGAAAGGTGAACCTCCATCTCATCGCCCACGGCCAGAGGTGAGCTCTCTGTCAGAGGCTTCAGGACGACCTCATCTCCCCTTCTGGTCCTGAGAAAGTAGCTCCGCTCCACGCCGAACAGGTCCCCCTCGCCCTTTTCGGGCATCTTCTCGGTGCTGAAGTGCCAGGTGGCGGAGGCGAAGGCGATTCCCTTCCCTTCCTTCCGGACGCGGACGGTCGCGCACTCCGGGCCAACCTTTTCGCCCGGGATCACCACCTGGTTTTTCTTTCCCGTGTATTTATCCGGCTCGAAAACGAAGGTCGTCTGCGTGTTGCAGGCGTCCACCCTGACTGATTCCCGAACGCCCAGCGCGCCCGTCTCCTTCAGGAAATAGGCGACCGAGTAGATCACCTCGGATGTCGCCCGGGTGGATTTCCAGTGGTTGAGCTTCTTGTTGAGGAAAATCCACTGGACGAGGCCTTCGGAGCGGGCGTCCTTGGGCTCGAGCTCCATGAGCGTCCGCAGGGCAAAGGCGTGGGTCTCGATGGTGTCGTTGTACCAGAGCCAACCGCGGTCCTCGGGCGCCCAGGACGTCCCTTCGTCGGGTGTCGTCCTGGCCGAATCCATGACGCTGTCCCAGACCAGGGCGGCGTCCTTGGGCCTTTCCGCGCGCTTTAGGGTAAGGGCCAGGTAGCCCTTGAGGTAGGGGGAGTGTTTCTTCCAGTGGCGGAAGGAGAAGTCGAGCATCTGCTTGCGCTCCTCATCGGTAAATACGCCTCCCGTCCAGGACGGATCGGGGAAGTTACTCAGGGTGTAATTGAGGAAGGTCACGAACTCCCAGCCGGTGTCGAGGGCCATGAGCCGCCTGACGACCTCGTCGATGTAGTGCCGGTGGAGGTAATCGAACGCCCGGACGATGGGATCCTTGGGCACCTCGACGCCAAACTCGAGCGCCTTGGAAAAGCCGTGGACGATATAGAGCGTCATATAGGGCGATGGCGGGCCTCCCGGCCACCAGGGGAATGCTCCCAATGAAGTCTGGGCCTTCAGCAGCTTGGCCAATGATGTTTCTCTCTGGGCTTTGGCGATCCGCGGGTCGAGGACCTTTTCGACTCCATACCCGGCATCCTCGCCTCCCCTGGCCGTGACGAGCCAGGGCGTTTCCTCCATCGACATCTTCCGGTTTGGGTCGGCGGCGTCGAATGTCTCGTAGAGCGTCTCGCGTTTGCTCAGCGCCTCGGCCATGCGGGCCACCTGCGGGTACTTATCATAGAAGCTCGTCAGGATGCCCGTGGAGAGAAAGCGGTTGAGCGTCTGTTCCGTGCACTCGTAGGGATAATTGACGAGGTATGGGAGGGCTTCGAGCAGGCCGTAGAAAAGCTGCGCATCCACGGTGACCACGAGCTGCTCGTTGATGCGGGTCGGGTCATCGTCCCTGGCAAGGCCGGGAAACCTCAACTCCCTCGCCCCGCCCTCTTTAAGCGTAACGAAACGGGATTGAATGAGGTGCATTCGGCCGGGAAGAACAGGAAGAGGGCGGAGCTCGCCATCGGAAAAACCGCCGGCGCGGGCCGTGACCTTGAAGGCCACCGTCCCGACGCGTGCCGGTGCGGCAAGGGCAAACGTAACCGCCGCTCCCCCTCCCGCTTTCACGGTGAAGGGACGCTCGGGAACGCGGGCGGAAAGACCGAAGGCGGGTGCCAGGTTTTCGCTGGTGATGGGGTCGAAGACCTCGAGCGCAACGGAACCCGTGAGGCTCTCCTCTCCCGCATTGTTGACCACCACCCGGAGCTCGGCCCGGTCGCCTTCGCGGAAGAAACGCGGCAGGTACGGCCGGACCATGAGTTCCTTGACCGAGCGGGCTTCTTTTTGCAGCATCCCGCCCATGAGATCGCGGGTCACGGCGTGGACGAAGACGCGCCAGCCGGTGACCGAATCGGGCACGGTGAATTCCACGGTCGCGGTGCCGTCCGCGCCGGTGAGGAGGTGGGGCTGCCAGAAGGCCGTCTCGTCGAACTTGGACCGCAGCGGGACCGGTTCCTCAGAGGGCGGTATTTCTCCGGCCTTGGTCTCCTCGTCTTTGGCCCTGACTTTATCGGCCTCAAGCTCGTTGGAGGCCTCCTCCATGACTTCGCTCGGGCGGGCAGCCTGGGGAAGGGCCATTTCCTTGCGGACTCCGCCGACGACCGCAAACCGGCGGGCTCCCGGCCCACCGATGCCATAACGGTCGAGCTCGACAAGATAGGCCGGCACGAAGGTGGGAAAGCTGGGAATGCTCACCCAGCCGAATTCTTCGCTGTAGACGCGAGGCGCCTGTCCCAGCGAGGCCATCCAAGACGGAGATCCGGCTTGACTGGGATAGATATTCGGTACGTAGGGCGGAAAATGGCGGGCGAAGATATCCAGGCTGCGGTCGTACATGTAGGCCAGGAGTTCCGCGGCTCCCTGGACGGCCGGCTCTCCGGACGGTGTTTTGACGGACACGCGCCAGGTCTCCCGGCCCCCGGGAGTGAGCTTGTCCCGGAAAGAAGAAAACGAAAGGTCCAGTTGTTTGTTGTCCCAGGGGACGAAGATATTTTCCGCCTGGCTGATGAACTGATGGTCCCTGAGCGTGGTCACCCGGACACCGAAGCCTCCCCGGAGCTTTTCCCCGACCGGGATCTCCACAACTCCCCCGTCCTTCCCCGCTTCCGTCCAGCGCCGCGATAGGAGCTCGCCGCCTTTGAACGTTTCGTAAAAGAGGGGCTGGCCGCTCCAGCCGCTGTGAACGAGCAGCCGCACGGTCTGGCCGACGGTGGCGGTTGTCTTTTCGGCTGCAAGGAGGAGCGGAAGTTGGGCGGCGGCCTGTTTATCCGCGACCAGGAAATCCAGCCGTTCCCGGCAGACGGAACCGAAATCGTCCTTGGTCTCGTAGAGGAGCCTGAACGCACCGGCAGCCAAGTCTGCGACAGAAATTACTGCTTGGCCCGCTTGATCATGGTCGACGAAACCCTTGGCGGCTTCCGCGCCCTCTTTCCAGAGAAAGAGGATGGATTCGGGAGAAGGAGCGGACTCCCAGCGCGGCCGCAGGAAGTCGCCGGGAGTTCGATAGGCCTTCGACTCCTTGTCGAGATCAATCTCGGGGCGAGGCTGGTCGGCGGGAAGGAGTGTTGTCTCCGGCTGAACCAGTTTGACCAATCGCCATGTCCCCTTCCCCGGTTTGGGAGTGCCGTTGAGGTCCGTGCGGGTGATCGTGAAGCCGCATTGCGTGTCCGCTCGGAAAAACCCGGAGACGGCCGCGAGCCGGCCTTCTACGCTCACGAACCCGAGCCGGAAGGAGCGACTTGCCGAACGGGTTTCGCCGCCCTCGTCGGTCACATCGACAGATAAGGCGTAACTGTAGGTCAGCCCGGAGCCCGGCCCGCCCTTCCGTTCGTCGGCGCGCGGCGTGAAACTGACCTCGAAGGTGCCGTCTTCTTTGAGGCCGCTCCGGCCGCCGGCGATGATCTGGGTCTGTCCGCCGCCGGAATGCCACCACCACCAGCGGGGATACACGGGCGATCTTTTCACCTGCCAGATAGCCGTCCCGGAAACGACGGGAAGCCCGAAATAGTAGCGCGCTTCGCCCGTCAGGGTGGCGGGACGATTCAGGCGAAGGGGCTTATCGGGGTCCTTGACGGTCACTTCGAAGGTTGGGCGCTTGTACTCCTCGACCCGCACCATGGACCGGCCTTCCGGGCTGGCCTGCAGGCTCCAGGCGCCGAGCGGCCGGCCGGCGGCGGGGATCATAAACTCGCCGCTCGCGGTCCCGAATTCGTTGGTCGTCCGGACGGCCTCCGCCACCCGCTGGCCGTTGATGTCCACAAGCCAGACGGCGGCCGAAGCGTTCGCGGCCGGCTGGAACCGGCCGAGGTCCTGACGTCCCTTGTAGGCAAGGATCTTCCAGTAGATTTTCTGGCCGGGCCGGTAGATGCTCCGGTCAGTGTAGATGAGCGACCTGGATATGGTCTCCGGCCTGGGCCGGGCATACAAATACAGGTAGGAAGATTCGAGCACGATATCCGGGCCTTCCCTGGCCAGGAGAAAGAACGGGCCTGACGATTGCGTCCGGTGGGCGAAACGAACAAGTCCCTCCCGGTCCGTGACCCGGGTTTCTATCAGGGTGTGACCTTTTTTCCAATCGAAGGCATAGAGATCGACCTCGGCCCCGGCCACGGGTTCTCCCGTCTTCCCCGCCAGGACGAGGGCCTCGGCTCCGCCCCGGGCGTCGTCACGCTTGAGCAGGACGATGTCGGTCAGGATAATGGGAAGGGCCTGGATGTGATTCTTCTGGCGGGCGAAATCCCTGCGGGCCGAGGCGGCCACGAGGTAAAGGCCCGGTGCTATGTCTATAGGAATATCCACGAAAGTCCGGTGATCGCGGAAATCGGGTGTCGGCGGAAGTGCGGTCTCCCACTCGGCGACCGGTTTCTGCTTTCCCAGGATCGTCTGGGCTTCCTGCCAATCCGGCAGGATGTTGTAATCCTTAGAGGTCCGGACTCGCTCCAATAGATCCACCGGAAAGGCCCGGAAAACCAGGTGGTCCAGGTTCCGGTGGGTCACCTGGATGGACCTCGTTCCGGGGGAATCGGTCTTCATGATATCGACCGCGTATTCGGGAGCTTCGATACTCTTGACGAGGTGGAGGCAGCGGCGACCTCCGGGTGAGTCGGGATAGGCGTCGGCTCCCGCAATGGCAATCTTCCGGGCATCGACGAGGGCTTCGGGTTCTTGCGTTGAGCGGATGAATTCGGCCAGGACCGCCTGGCCCATCGCCCACCAGGGATATTTCCGGTATTTAGGTAGGACTTCGGAGAGACGACTGCGGATAAGGGCACGGTCCTCTTCCCGGGTGAATGAGCTGTGAAGGGCCTGAAGACGTTCCAGACGCGCTTCCAGAGCGGCTTCGGGACGGCCGGAACTGCGGCACCAGGTCTCATGGTCCCCCAAGAGGGCATGGAGCTTCTCCAGGGGATGGGCGGAAGGAGAATGGAGGATATCGGGGACCGATTTATCGGCGGCCGGGTCGTCCGCGAGGTTTTCCAGGTCGAGCAAAAAGGTCTCGTTGCTCTGCCGCGGCGTCCAGGAGCGGGTATCAACGAGAACACGGGCCATGAGATAGACGACAGCATCCCGGAGGGTGTCGCGGATTCCGGGAGGGTAATCGCCGGAGTGCCAGAATTCCGGAAAATCCCCGGCTTTATGGTCCTGGAGTCGCCCGCGGTCCTCCCAGACCTTCAGGAGGGAGCTCCAGGCTTCCGCGAAGATCTGTTCCTTGGTCCAGGCTCTGAGGTCCACGGGGCCTTTCGTCTCGACCCGCTCGCGCCGGTTGATCTCCCAGGAATAGGCGGCGTAGTAGGTCACCAGGGAGTCGGCAAACAAAAGTTCCAGCATATCCCGCTGGACGGGACTCTGCGGCCAGGGCTCCTCCTTGAGAAAGCGGACGGACGTCTCATAGCCGTGAAGGGCAGTCCGGAGCTGGACCTCCTTGATGAGCGCCCAGGTCCAGCCGGCGTCATCCCCCGCGCCTCTGGCCTGTTCGCGCAGGCGCGCGGCCTCTTTTGCCGCCGCCTCGAACTTCTGTTCATCGATGAGCTGGTCGATCCGTTTGCGGTCGAGCTTCTGTTGAGCGCAGCTGTCAACTGATGAGAACGAGGGACTTGCCGGGTCAGGTGTCGAGGGCGCTGAATCGACCTTGGAAAGAGTCGCTGCTGCGAGGAGGATCAGTGGGGCTATCAATATAATCGGAAGCGCCCTCAGCCAGCGGAAACGCCTCCGGCGCTCCCTTTTTATCGGATGTCCTGGGTTAAGGTTTCCGTTGTCCATGCGTTCCTCCCGGCGGCTCCTCCAAAAAAAGCCGCTCCGCCCGCTCCCTGTATAATACAACAATGACGCCGGCAATAATCCCAAATATTTCTTCAAATGTTTTCTAAATTGGGGACAGCATACTAATTTAGTAGCTGCTGGAATCCTGGAATTTAGAAATCGACCAGCTGTCCTTAAAAGCCAAAAAATTCATTATTGGCTGGACCGGTTTTCGGGTGAGGCTCCCCACTCGTCCCACTCCTCCTGCCTCTTGGCATGATAGAAGGGGCAAAATCCGCGGGTTCAGCAGGAAAACATGAGCATCCGTTCCTGGCCACATAAGGGACAGCGGGCGCGGGCAAAGCTGCAGAGCGGATTGCCGCAGTCCAGGTAGCGCTCGGCCACGTCCTTGATAATGGGCCGGAGGAACCCGTAGAGCTTTGCCTCTTCTTCATTGTTAGAATTCTTTTCTTCAAGTTTTTCCTCTAAGAGAATAGCTTTACTTTATGGTTCTCTTCCATCTTGTGTGGGTTAATCGAAGCATAGCTTTCCAGCTACGAGATACACGATGGAGCGAAGATAAGCGACTTGCTTGAAGCCGTAAGCTCTTTTCATGGCCGTCTTGATCTTCGAGTTCAGCCCCTCTACTACGCCGTTCGTTATCCGACACGTCGTATAACTGACAACTCCATTCCAATAGCGCTTTATCGCCTTGGCCGCCTCGACAATCGGCTTCAGGCGGCTATGGGTAGCCCAAAAATACCAGCGCTTCAAGTAAAAGGCTGCGTCGACCGGCTCCTTCAACTCCCAAAACCTCGCCAAAGCCAGCTTGATGTGATACGCCCGGGCTGTCTTCAGATCCAAACCTTTCAACTCCGCCAGCTTTTCCTCCTGTTCGCTGGTCAGGTTCCGGGGATTTCTCAGCCAGAGATACCTCGTCTTCTTCAGCGCCTTATTCTCTTTTTGTTCCAGCCAACGAACCTTTTCGATGGCCTTGTTCAGCTGGTGCATGATGTGAAAGTGATCAAACACGACCTGGGCCTGGGAAAGATGGTTCCTCAAGCCATGCAGATACGGATCCCACATGTCGCAACAGACAAGGTCAATCTGCCCCGGATCTGTGCCTCGTCCCCTCAGGTCCTCCACAAACTCCTCTACGACCTCTTTCCTCCGGCTTTCCCCCAGATAAATCACCCGAGAGGCCTCCAAATCGCTGAACGACGTCATATAAACATGCCCTTTGCGCAGCGAAAACTCGTCAATCCCAAGAATATGAAACTCGGAAAGATCGACCCGGCGCCTCGCTCGCTCCACATAATGCCCGAGAATCCGCCAGATGCGATTCGCCTGTTCCCCCATGACTTCCGCCACCCCGGCCACCGACATCTCCCGGCTAAGCTGCAGGACCAGCATCTCAAACAACAGGGTAAAGCCGCTTCCCGGCCGGGCCCAGGGCACCTCCACTTGTCGAATCCCGCATCGTCCACACCGCACCCGAGGGACTCGGGCGTGAAGATAGGTCTCGTATTGAAAAAAGTTCAGATGCCGCCACGTCCGATCCTTGGTATCGTGAACCTCGCTTTCTTCCTCCGTGCACGACGGGCAAGGAAACTTAGCCCCCTTGGAAAAATCAATCTTCAGGTCCAGCCGACCTTCTTCTTTGGAAAACCGGATATCGACCACATGCCATGGCTTGGACAGGCCCAGAGCCATCGTAAAAAGCGTCAGTTCATCCATCCAGATGATTCCTTTCAGCTTAGACTTCATCTGGAATCCTACCACGTCTCAATGCCATGATTAAATATGCCCTACCCACACAAGATGGAAGAGAACCATCTTCTTTAACTCTAAGGTTTAGATTCTTTCAGTAAATCGTCCGGTTCTGCAGTGCCAAAAGGCGGAATTCCACTTGGCGGCCATTTGACCGCCGTTTGACAGAAATAGCTTTAAAGCGCTGAAAATACGGTATCAGGACTTAAAGCAAGAGGAATACAAAAACAGGACTCAAGTTCTCTTTAAGGCTCAGAAAAAAAAGGGGAATATGGCGAGGCGGGAGGATGTGGGAATCGAACCCACCCGGCCCCTTCATCAGAAGCCGTGCTGGATTTGAAGTCCAGATTAACTACTTGACCAGCATCAGACTTCTCACCGTGTGCCAAATACGTGCCAAAATCGACTGAAAAGCGCTGAAAATTACGGTTCAGGATTGAAAGACAAAAAAGGGGACTCGTTTAAATTGAAGAGGTTATCTGGCGGGGCCGACGAGACTTGAACTCGCGACCTCTGGCGTGACAGGCCAGCGTTCCTATCCAATTTTCCTAAACCTTTGCAATCCCATGTGGACACGGTGTGGACAAAATCGCTAAAAATGGCTCAGTCGAGGGGGAGTGATTTAGACCAATCCCAGGGCTTTGTCAGGTCCCAGGCTGGATAAAATATCGAAGTTGGGGAGCTAAGCTATTATGTTTGAGGAAGGTTATAAAATCGTATATTAGCCCACCCCAGAGAACAAGGAACCGAGAGCCTGCTTCAATAACCTTCCGCCGAGGGCGTACTAAACCATGTCACAGATATGTAACAAAATTCGCTAAAATATAGCTGAAAATATGCTCTGGGACTTAAATAGGGACTTAAGCCAGGAAAGTCGGAAAGTCTTTCATAACTACCAGATAAAATGGGAAATCAGAGTGCCGGAGGAGGGAATCGAACCCACACCCTTGTCGCCAAGGACTGGATTTTGAGTCCAGAGCGTCTATTTATACATAAACTAACATTTTCCAGCAATAAATGAGAATCGCTCTCGACGACTGATATTCTATCGAGAGCATATTTCGGAGCATGCACCTGGCTTTAATCGGGTGGGTGCCAGGGCCACCAGTCCTCTCATTGGCTTCGATCCCGCCCTTCTTTTGTATGATCTTCCTGGTAACTAAGTGACTGTCAAGATTCGTGACGTGTTGGGGGCTAAAAGGGGCTTAAAATAGCTTACGGGGACTAAATGCCCATTCGGCGGGGATCCTCCCGTAAATTGTTGATTCTTCGGGATTATATGGGGGGATATGCTGGAGCCAGCGAGAGGACTTGAACCTCCGACCCGCTGATTACGAATCAGCTGCTCTACCGACTGAGCTACGCTGGCCCGTTCGCCGGATGGCTTTGAACGGATAGAAAATAGTGGATTTAGGGGCGGGTGTCAAGCCGCCGGCCCGAACCCGGCGGGAGAAATAGTTCTGTCAGCGGGAGCCAGAATCCAGCATCCGGCGGCGGATCCGGTAATAGGGAATCAACATGACCAGGACCACCAGGAGCATGGCGAAATAGAAACGGCTGATGCCCTTGGCCAGTCCGTGCGAAACAAGGATCAGGGTTGTCTGGAGATGGATAAAAACGAGGTTGAAAAAGATCAGCCCCAGATAGATGACTTCTTTCTTCAGCTCCGTCACCCGACCATCTCTCCGGCCAGGCGAAGATTCGCCATCGATACTCGTGAGGGGGACTCTTAAGAATGCCCCTTTTGCCAAGACCAGGAACACCAGGAAAAAGAGCGTCTGGGCAAGAGGGTAGACAAAAAAAGACGCCGACCTCGCTTTCCAAACCGCCTGCCCGCTCCACAGGCTCGACCAGACCACCGCCTCCTGCGGAAGCCTGGGATAGGCGTAAATAGACATCACCCAGGAGACAGCCAAGAGAAGCCAGGAGGCGAAGGCCAATAAGGCCAAGACCTTCTTCCCAGCGGACCGAAATTTGAATCGCTGCATCTCTTTATATTCTAGCACATCAAGCAACAACTTATAGGGAGGGATTTTGGTGACCAAACTGGGGAACCGAACGGGCTGACGAACTGCCAGCAGAGACCGAGGCGAGGGGCAGTGGCATGAGAAACCTGTATGAGGAGTGAGCGGGCGTCGCGAGGCGTCGAAGGCGCCGTGGCGATCCGACGCAGTCGCCGCGAGCGAAGCGTGGCGGTCTCATGCGGGTTCCCGTTTGATGAGATCCCTCGCCATGCTCGGGACGGCCCAAGGGGCCGGATTGCGGAGCCTGTTCCGAGCGAAACGAGGAATCTCCGGGTTTGCTTCGGCTTCGCCTCGCAACCACTTTGTTCCTCGCAATGACAATTTCCGCGCTGGGAGAAAACGGGCGCGGTTTCGATGCCACTGCCCCGAGCCTCCACTTTAAAAATCGGGCCAAATCGAATACAATAGCCCACTGGTTTAAGCCCGGGATTGAACATATGATCATCAAAAAGCTGGAACTCCAGGGATTCAAATCCTTCCCCGATCGGACCAGGGTTGTCTTTCACCCCGGGATCACGGCCATCGTCGGACCGAACGGCACGGGAAAAAGCAACATCGTCGACGCCATCCTCTGGGTCCTGGGCGGGCAGCGCCAGAAGGGCCTGCGGGGGGAGAAAACCGAAGATATCATCTTCAACGGGAACGCCAAGAAATCGCCGCTCGGCATGGCCGATGTGACCATGGCGCTCGAACATCAGGAAGAGGAGATCAGCATCAACCACCGGGCCTTCCGGTCCGGCGAAAGCGAATACCGGCTCAACGGCAAGGCCGCGCGCCTCAAGGACATCCAGGACGCGCTCTGGAAGCAGGCCGTCGCGGAGAAGGAATATTTTGTCATCGAACAGGGAAGCGTCGGGACGATCCTGACGACGAAGCCGGCCGAAAAAAGGGCTCTCCTTGAGGAGGCGGCCGGGACGGCATTTTACAAGGACAAGAAAAGGGAGGCCCAGAGCAAGCTGGCCTCGAGCGAGCAGAACCTCATCCGTCTGGAGGATATCATCAGTGAGGTCAGCCGGTCGAAGAACTCCCTGCAACGGCAGGCGCAAGCCGCAATCCGCTACCGGAAGCTCCGGGAGAAGGTCAGGGAGCTAACCGGATTCAATTACCGGCGCAAGCTCGCCCAGCTCGAACAGCGGCACGCGGAAGCGGTCCACCTGTACGGCGACACCCTGGCTCAGGAGAAAGATCTGGCCTCCCGGATCAAGAGCGCGGAGAAAGACCTGGCTGACCGGCGCAGGGAGGTCTGGGAGCTCGAAAAGGCCATCAAGGAGGGTCAGGAAGCCCTTTACCATCTCGAGTCCCAATCGAACCGGACCGAGGCGGAAAAGGAAAGGGAGGCCAGGAGGATCGAGCTTCTCCTGGAAAAAGAGAAGAAAGCCGCCCAGGCGGCTCAAGAGCTGGAACAGGAACTCTTCTCTTTCGAATCCGAGATCGCCCAGCGAGGGAATGCCCGCCTCGAGCTTGAACAGACACTGCAACAGAAGCAGGCGGAGATGGCCCGGGCAGCCGACGAGGGCCGGTCGGTCCGGGAAAGCTTCTCCCTCCTGGAGAAAAACATCGAGATCCTGAAAACCCAGCAGCTCCAGCGACTCCTCGAGCTGACCGAACTCCGGAACGAGAACCTCAAAGCGGACAAGGAAATTGAGCTCCTGGCCCGTCAGGAAGCGAAATGGGACGACCAGCTGGTCGAAGAAAAATCCCTTCTTCAGACCGGGGAAGAATCCCTCGGGCTCACCGAAAACGAGCTGGAGTCGGTCCGGAGGGACGCTTCGGAAAGAGAAAGGCTGGTCGGCGAGCTGAGGAATTCCCTGGAAGAAAAGAGAACGGCCCAAGAGCGCCTGGAGGACCGGCTCGAAGAAGCCAGGAAGGCCCGGGAGGAAGACCGCTACCGGCTCCAGGCCCTGAAAAAAATGGAGGAAAACCTGAGCGGGCCGGCATCGGAAGAGCCCATCCCGGAAGCCCTCGGCCGGCTGGCCGATCTCATCGAAGCCGACGCCGCCGACGCAGCGCTCATCGACGCCCTGTGGCAGGAAGAAGCCGGCCTCTCCGTCGTCCCCGCCCTGGATTATCTGCGGCTGGCATCGGAGAGAACGCTCCAGGGGCATTTTCTCCTCGTCTCTCCCCAAAAGGGGTGGACTTCCCCCCCACCTGCGCTCGACGATCCCAGTGTGCTGGGCTATCTCAAGTCCCGGCTCCGCCCCAGCCCGAAAGCCCAGGACCTTCTGGGACAGCTCAGGGAAGCGGTCATCGTCAAAGATATCCGGTCGGGCATCGAGCTCTGGCTGCGGCACCCCGCGTTGAATTTCGTTACGCCCCAAGGAGATTTGCTTCTTTCCTCCGGACTCCTTCGGGTCGGCCGCCGCGAGGAGGGCATCTTTGCTCTGGAACAGGAAGTCCGGAAGCTCGAAGACCGCCTCTCCCGCCGAGACGCCGAGATAACCCCCCTGGCCGCCGAGCTCGAGAAAAACGGACAGGAGATCGGCCAACTCCAGAAGGATATCGCCGCCGCGACCGTCCTCCTGGAGGAGCTGGGGAAGAAAACGCACGAGCTGGAGAAGAAAAAAATCGCCGATGAAGCGGAGCGGGAAAGGATCGCCGGCACCGTGGCGCTCCTGGAAAAGGAACTGGACCTCCTGCGCCGGGACAAGCAGAACCTGGCCCTGAAGCGGGAGACGCTTCTCCAGGAAATCGGCCGTCTGACGGAAGAAGAGCGGTCGCTCGTAGCCCGGATCGAAGCCGAAGAGAGAGACTTCGCAGCCAGCCGGGGCCGGAACGTCGAGGAGGAAAAGCGGTCCATCGGGCTCCGCGCCAATAGCGCTCTGTTCGAGGAAAGACTCGGCCACATCTCCGCCCAGATGAAGGAACTCGCCGAACGCAAAGAGTCCACAAGGAAGAAGACCTTGTCGTTCCGCGAGGAGGCCGAGCAATCCCGCAAAGAGGCAGCCGCAGCCCGGGAGGAGGCCGCCTCCATCGAGGTCCGAACCCGGAACCTCGACGAGGAGAAGACGACCAGGCAGACCGAGCTGACCCAGAAGGAAGCAGACCTCCTCCAGAACCAGACCGAAGCCGAAGCGCTGGATAAGAGGCTCGCCGAATTGCGGGAGGAGCTGGAGCGAAAAAAAGAGGAGCGGGTCAGGTGGGAGGTCGCCAAGGCCGAGATCGACCGGGACATGGTCAACCTGGAGGAGACGTGCTGGCAGGACCTCAAAAAAACCCTCCATGAGGTCAAGGACGAGAAGCCGGAGATCGAGCTGACCGACGCCGAGATCGAAGAGCAGCTGGCGGAAGCCGAGGAGAACCTGCAGAGGATCAAGACCGTCAACCTGATGGCCGAGGAGGAATACGTCGGTCACAAGGAACGCTACGACTTCCTGGTCCAGCAACGGGACGACCTCCGCCAGTCCATCGACGCCACCCAGGAGGCGATCCGCAAGATCGACGAGGAGAGCCAGACCCGGTTCCTCGCCGCCCTCGAAGAGGTCAATAAGAGTTTTCAGGAAGTCTTCACTCTGCTTTTCAAGGGCGGGACCGCCGAGGTCAAGCTCCTGGATGAGAGCGACCTCCAGGAGAGCGGCGTCGAGATCATCGCCCAGCCTCCGGGAAAGAAGGTCCAGAACATCGCCCTGCTTTCGGGCGGGGAAAAGAGCCTGACCAGCCTGGCTTTCCTGTTCGCCCTGTTCCGCTACCGGCCGACACCGTTCTGCATCCTGGACGAAGTGGACGCCGCCCTGGACGACGTCAACCTGGCCCGCTTCCTCGACCTGATGAAGGAGATCAAGAAGGACACCCAGTTCATCGTCATCACCCATAATTACAAGACCATGGAGGTGGCCGATTACATCTACGGGACGACGATGGCCGAGCCGAACATCACCAAGCTCTATTCGGTCAAACTGAAGAAACAGCAGGAACTGATCCAATAGACGGATGAAAGTCCAGCTTTTTGTTCCACCGGGAGGCTATTTCGCCGAGCGCTGGTCCAAAGGCTCGTCCATGCCTCCGCTGGGACTTCTCTCCATCGGAGCCGTCCTGGAGAGAGAAGGCATCGAGGTCGAGATCGTCCCGGCCGACATCCTGAAGCTGAGCCGGCGAGAGATCGAAAGGAAGATCCGTGACGGAGGGCCCGACATCGTCGGTGTGACCTCGACCACCGAGAACCGCTTCCAGAGCTTCGACCTGGTCAGGCAGGCCAAGGAAGCCCACCCTCAGGCTCTGACGGTCATGGGCGGGCCGCACGCCTCGATGGCGGCCGAGGACGCCCTCGTCCATATTCCCGAACTCGACGTCGTCGTCCGCGGCGAGGGCGAAGAGACGATCCTTGACCTCTGCCGGGCGCTGGAAAGGAAGCGAGAGGTCAACGGCATCAGCCACGTTTCCGGGATCTCCTACCGGTCGAACGGCCGGGTCATCACCAACCCTCCCCGCTCACCGATCTTCAACCTTGACGGGCTCCCTTTCCCGGCCTTCCATCTCATCCCCTTCGAGAAATACAACTTTCTGGTCGAAGTCCCGGGCCGGGGGCGTCTGCCCGCCGTCAACATCATGACCAGCCGCGGCTGCCCCTTCAACTGCAACTTCTGCGCGACACCGATTAACTGGGGCCGGGCGGTGCGGACGCGGAGCCCCCGGAACGTCGTCCGGGAGATCGAGTCGCACATCGAACGCTACGGCATCCGGGTCGTCCACTTCTACGACGACACCTTCAACCTCAGCCACAGGCGGATGGAAGACCTCTCGAACCTCATCCTGGAGCGGAAGCTTCCGATCTTCTGGCAGTGCGAGATCCGGATCGACCTGATGACCAAGCCCCAGCTGGCCAAGATGAAAGAGGCCGGGCTCTTCTATATGTCGTTCGGCGTCGAGGCCGGCTCGGAACGGGTGCGCAACTCCATCGTCAACAAGAGGGTCAGTCTCAAGGACTTCGAGAACGTCGTCTCCTGGTGCCGGGAGCTGGAGATCATCCCCAACGCCTTCTTCATCTTCAGCCATCCCACCGAGAGCTGGGACGAGGCTCAGGAGACCATCCTTCTCATCGAGCGATACAAGGACATTGTCGAAGCCAGCGTGGCCATCCTCCATGTCTATCCGGGCACACCGCTGGAGAGGACGGCCCGGGAGATCGGTCTCCTCCCGGCTGATTTCAGCTGGACAAAAAGACATTCCTCCAAGATCATCACCCTGCCCACGGCCCAGGGCGACGTGCCCCTTTTCCTGGACAGGCTCACCTGGGCCCAGGTCAGCGAGCTTCTGTTCCGCTGGTCCTTCTCCGGAGGCCGCATTTCCCTGATCCGCAGGATCCCGCGCATCCTGGCCAACATCCGGTCCTGGGGCGATCTCAAGCGATACACCATCATGGCCTTGATCTATGCAAAGCTCAAAATGAGGACGCTCTTCAAAAGAGGAGGGTGAAATGTCGGTATATCTCTACATCATTCTGGCGTATCTCCTGGTCTTGACGGCGCTGAACTTCGTCCGGGCCCGCCGGGTCAAGAGCCAGGAGGATTTCATGGTCGCCGGCCGCTCCCTCAAGTGGCAGGTCATGGTCTTCACCCTGATCTGCACCTGGATCGGATCGGGCACGTTCATCAGCGGCGCGGAATTCGCCTCCAAGGCCGGGTTCTCGGCCCTCTGGCTCGCCGCCGGCGCCTGGGTGGGGATCATCATCATCTATTTCCTGGCCGGGAAGATCCAGACCTTCGGCCAGTACACCGTCGGCGACGTGCTCGAGGTCCGCTACGGCCCCGCGGCCCGCCTCTTCGGCGCGATCGCCCTGATCCTGTCCTTCGTCTCCATCGTCTCCTATCAGTTCGTCGCCGGCGGGTTCATCCTCAATGTCGTCACTGACGGAAGGATCTCGGAGTCCCTGGGAACGGTCATCGCGGCCGTGTTCGTCATCCTGTTCACCGCCCTGGGCGGCATGGTGGCCATCGCCTACACGGACCTGCCGAACGGCATCATCATCGTCCTGGCCTGCCTGCTGGCCGTGCCATTCGTCTATGTCGCGGCGGGCGGGCTGCAGACCGCCCAGCAGGCCCTCGACTCCGGATACTTCGCCGTGGTCAACAGCCAGTTTGGAGCCCATCCCTGGCTGAAGGCCATCGGCTATTTCCTATCGACGATGTTCCTGCTCATGGGCGTGCAGAGCATGTACCAGAAGTTCTACAGTGCCAGGTCGGCCCGGGATGCCAAGAAGGCCGTGTTCTGGTGGACGCTGGGGACGATCTTGGTCGAGACCGTCGTGGTCGTCATCGCGGTCTTCGCCTTCAGCAAGCTCCAGGGCCAGATCGACCTGAGCGTTCCCAAGTCAGGAGGGAAGGTCGTCCTGATGGCGGCGAGAAGCCTGGTGCCGGCGCCGGTCGGAGTTCTGCTCCTGGGCGCCGCCTGCGCCGTGGTCATTTCGACGGGCATGAACTACCTCCTCTCGCCCTCCACGACCGTCATGCGCGATATCTACCAGAGATTCCTGAAGAAGGACGCCGACCAGAAGAACATGGTCGCCCTCCAGAAGGTGATGGTGGTGGTCATCGGCGTCCTGGCCTTCCTCCTGGCCACCCAGCTAAAGAGTGTCCTCGAGATGAGCTTCTTCGCCTATACGATCTACGGCGTGTCCATAACTCCGGCCCTGATAGCGGCCCTGGTCTGGAAGCGGGCGACTAAGGCGGGCGGGCTGGCCTCGATTATCACCGGCACGGTCGTCTGCCTCTTCTTTTTCATCATGACCAGGGTGCTGCCGGCCGAGAAGGTCCCGGACGGCGATCCCTGGGGCATCCCGCTGATCTACCCGGCCCTCGTCGCTTCGCTGGGTGCGCTCATCATTGTCAGCCTTCTAACCAAGAAGCCGAAGGCGGAGGAGCTGGAAAAATTCTTCCCTGGAAAAAAAGTATGAAAGATGGGTACCGTGCCACCCATCTTTCCATTCGTTGGAGGGGAAGAATTTTTTTTGTGTAGGGTAGGTAAAAAAAATGAAAACCGGAATTGTTAAAGACTGGCGGTATATTGAGCACAATATGGGTGACGCTCATCCCGAGAGCCCCCGGAGGATCCAGGCGATCTACGAAATGCTGGAGGAGGAAAAGGGGTTGGCCTCGTTAATCCTCGTTCCACCCCGGCCGGCAAAACACGAAGAGGTCGCTCTCATCCACACCCGGGAATATATCGAGAAGACCGAAGAGACGGCGGGACGCGAAAGAGTCTATCTCGATCCCGACACCTCGACATCGCCCCGCTCCTATGAGGTCGCCCTGCTGGCCGCCGGGGGACTTTTGGAAGCGGCCGACCGAGTCATGGAGGGGAGAATTCATAACGGGTTCGCCCTGGTCCGGCCGCCCGGGCATCACGCCGAAGCCTCGCAGGCCAGGGGTTTTTGTATATTCAACAACATCGCCATCGCCGCTCAATACCTGATCGAAAAATGGGGGCTGCGGCGCATCCTCATCGTGGACTGGGATATTCATCACGGCAACGGAACCCAAAATTCTTTCTATTCGCGCAACGACGTCCTCTACTTCTCGACTCATCAGTTCCCCCATTATCCGGGCACCGGCCATTGGAGCGAAGTGGGAAAAGGAAAGGGGGAAGGCTTCACCGTGAATGTTCCGTTGGCACCGGGAAAAGCAGATGATGATTTCCTGTTCATCTACCGGGAGCTCCTCGGCCCCCTCGCCGGGGCCTTCAAGCCCGAGTTTATCCTCGTCTCGGCCGGGTTCGATGTCTTCGCCGGCGACCCGCTGGGCGGCATGGAGGTCAGCGTCGAGGGGTTCGGCGCCCTGACCACTGAATTGATGGGCCTCGCCCGCCAGACGGCTCGGGACAGAATCCTTTTTACGCTCGAGGGGGGATATAACCTCTTCGGCCTGAAAGACGGGGTGAAGACTGTTCTCTTGACCTTGAATGGCCGGGAGCAAAAACCTTCGGCCAAGCTCAGCCCTTCCTCGGCCCTTGAGCGCGAACTGGCGCCTGTTTTCAAGGTCATGAAGGTTTTCTGGCCGGTCGGCGCCTGACCTGTCCTCCAAGGGTCCATTCGTCCCCTTTTCAGGACAAAAATATCCGGAGAACATCTTCCTATAAGGGAAAAATATTGGCATGGTTCTTGCTCAGTTTATTGGCGAAGAAGGAGAAATCCAATGAAAAGATACGCCGTCATTGTGACGTTATTCTTGCTGGCCTTCTCCCTCGCCTGGGCTCAGTCCGGTGAGGAAGATCCACAGTACACGAATGAATCCTTCGCCCGGCTGAGTTTTATCAGCGGCAGCATCTACCTCCAGAGAGGATCCGAGGAGGGCTACGAGGACGGGGTCATCAATATGCCGATCGAAGAAGGCAACCGGCTGGGCACGACCGACGGCCGGGCCGAACTCTATCTCGGGAAAAGAATCTATCTCCGGCTGGACAGCGATACCAAAGTCGAGGTCATGAGCCTTCCCAAGAAAGGTTCCGACCTGATCCGGCTGCGCGTCCTCAAGGGTAACGTCTATCTCAGTGTCAACCGGCTGGACGAGGAAAAAACCATCGAGGTCCACACCCCGGACGCGTCGTTCTATGTGCTCGCCGAAGGCCTCTACCGAGTCGACGTGCAAGAGAACAGGAAGACCGACATCTTTGTCTTTTACGGAATCATCGAAGCGGCCGGTGAGGAAGGTTCTTTGCTCATCAAAAGCGAATTGAACCTCTCGATCGCCGCAGGCCGTTTCTCCGGGCGCCCGGTGCGCTTTCTGGCCGTGGCCGAGGATGCCTTCGACCGCTGGAACGAATCCCGAGAATCCAGCCTGGCGGTCCAAGTGGCGGCCAAGCGCCTTCCGGCGGAGCTCGAGGATTTCGAGTCCGAGCTAGATGAATACGGCGACTGGACCTGGATGAATCCCTACGGCTGGGTCTGGATGCCCGGAGGTGTCGGCCCCGCTTGGCGGCCCTACTACAACGGATCATGGACCTGGCTGTCTCTGGGCGGCTGGACATGGCTGCCCTATGATCCCTGGGGATGGGCGACCTTCCATTACGGACGATGGGGATGGAATATGGGACTGGGATGGTATTGGATTCCCGGCACGATCTGGGGCCCGGCCTGGGTCGGCTGGTGGTATGGTTCCGATTACTGGGCCTGGGCGCCGCTGGGCTACTGGAATTACCCGCTGGCCATCGTCGATAACTGGTACTATCCCAACTGGAATAGGCCCTTTTATCCCTACAACTCCCGCGCCCTAACGGTTGTCCATAAGGACCAGCTCAGGGCCAAGGACATCACCCGGGCCGCGCTCCAGGGCGATTCTCTCAAAGGCTTGGACAAGATCACCATGACCGTCCGGGGTCCGGCTTTGAAACCGGCGAGCGGCACCGTTTCTTCGGGAAGCCTGGATGCCGGCAAGTCCGTTACCAAGAAGAGCGGAGGAGTACCGGCCGCGACTTCGGACCGGACCATCAAGGCTCCGGCGGCGAAGAGCCCGCAGCCGGCGACCCCACCCACGGCCCGGACAGCGGACAGACCGGGTCAGACATCGGGGACATCGTCCGGAGAACGCCGGATTCGTCCCCAGGGTACCTCCAGAGCGCCGGAATCCGGCCGCTCTTCGGAAACCCAGGGCGGAAGCAAGGTGCGGAAAAACTCATTCGGCTATCCATCGTCACCAGACATCAGCATCAAGAAATATTCCAGCGGGAACCGCACTTCGACCTCGATCCGAAGTCAATTCTATAGATTTCTCCAGAAGAGCGGTTCCTCGTCGAAGAGTTCTTCCAAGGGTCGGACGGTTTCCCGCGGCTCGAGCTCATCGGGGTCCAAAGGATCCAGGGGTTCGGTCTCTTCGGGCTCGAGGGGTTCTTCGTCCGGCTCCCGCTCTTCCGGCTCCAGGTCGTCCGGCAGCGTCAGGAAAAAATAGTCAGTCGTGCTCTTCGGTGGCCTTCTCAGTCCCGTAGTAGTCGAGGATCAGAAGATGGTCCTGATGTGAACAGTAGCGGGCAGGCTCCGTCCCTGCCAGAAAGGCTTCCCTGATTGGCCACAAACAGATCGGAGTGGCCAGCAATCCCGTTTTCCGGTCGATCTCCACGAAATTGATGTTCAAGGGCACTTCAAAATCCTCGAAAAAGGGCTCACGTTCCTCGGCTTCCGCTCTTTTCGTTTCGTCGTCAATGAGCCTCTTGAAGAATCCCTTCCAGGCCGGAAGGGCGGCGACGGCTCCGGACTGCCTGGCCCCCAGAGTGATCCTGGTATCGTTGCCTATCCAAACGCCGGCGCAGAGAGACGGCGAAAACCCGATGAACCAGGCATCCGAGTAATCGCTTGTTGTCCCCGTTTTCCCGGCGAGAGGGATACCCAGGTCGCTCGCCGCGACCGCCGTCCCCCTCGGGGAGATGACCCCTTCCATCATCGAAGTGACAAGATAAGCCGTCTGGGGCGAGATGACATCCTCGGCTTCCACGCGGGCCTCTTCCAGGACGGTGCCCTCGCGGTCCTCGATCCGGGTGATGAAGTAAGGCCTGATCCGCACGCCCTTATTGGGAAAGACGGTGTAGGCCGAAGCGAGCTCCAGGAGGCTGACCTCGAAAGTTCCTAGAGAAAGAGAGAGATAGGGGTAGATGGTCGAGGTCAATCCGAATCTCCGGCAGTATTCGACACCCGTCTGGGGCGAGATATAATCGAGGATCTTGGCGGTCACGACGTTGCGGGATTCTTCCAGACCGATGCGCACGGTCACGGCGCCTTTGTATTTCCGGTCGTAGTTCCTCGGCGCCCAGTTCTCTCCCAGCCACTTGTCCGGGAATTCGACCGGCTCGTCGACGATGATCGTGGCCGGCGTGAAGCGGTTGTCCAGAGCGGCAGCATAGAGGATCGGCTTGATGGCCGAGCCGGCCTGTCTTTGGGCCTGGGTCGCCCGGTTCCATTCGCTGCGCTGGAACGAATACCCACCGACCATGGCCTTGATCTGCCCGGAACGCGGATCGATGGCCAGGAAGGCCCCTTCGATAAGCGGATGCTGGTCCAGGGAAGCCTCGATCTGCTTGGCCTCGGGGTCGATCTTCTTGACCTTGACCTGGATGACGTCGCCGACCTGGATGAGCTTCTCCAGGTTATCGGTTTTTGTCCAACCGATGTCTCTGTTCAGGACCCTCCCGGTCAAGCGTTTCACCTTGACCGTCGCTTCTCTCCGGGACACGGACAAAACGATGGCATCAGCGACCTCATTCTCTTCGACGTAGGACGTCAGCCAGCTATCGAGCCATTCGTCCTCAAGGTTGACCTGCCTTTCCTGGAGCAAATTCCTTTTATCCTTGCGCCACCCCTTCTGCTTGTCCATCTCCCGAAGTCGCCTGAGGAGTTCCTCCTCCGCGTATCTTTGGAGCGTCGGATTGAGGGTGGTATAGACCTTCAGGCCTCCCCTGTAGAGCACCTCGCTGCCGTATTTTCGCTCGATATACTTGCGGACCTCCTCGAAAAAATAGGCGGCGAAGTCGCTGGAGCCCCGCCGCCAAGGGAGCACGTCCATGGGTTTGGCTTTGGCCTCTTCACCCTGGGCTTTGGTGATATATCCCTCCTCGACCAGGCGGTTGATGACGTGGTTGCGGCGCCGAAGCGTTACGGCGACGTTGGCATAAGGGGAATAATAGGAGGGGCCGCGAAAAATCCCGGCGATGAGCGCCGCTTCCTCAAGAGTCAGGTCGGTAACGCTCTTCCCGAAATAAAAGTTCGATGCCGTTTCCACCCCGTAGACGCCATGGTTGAGGTAGAACTGGTTGCAGTACAATTCCAAGATCTTCTCTTTGGAATATTGCTTCTCGATCTGGAGGGAGAGGTACATCTCCTTGAGCTTTCGGCCGATGGTCTGCTGGGGATAGAGGAAAAGAAGGCGGGCCAGCTGCTGGGTGATCGTGCTTCCGCCCTGGGGCCTTCTCAGGAGGTGGCCGGACCGGATGTTCTCCTTAAGGGCCCTGAGTATGCCCAGGATGTCGACTCCGCGATGGTTATAGAAGCGGGGGTCCTCGGTGGCGATGATCGCCTTCTTCAGGACGTCCGGGATCATGTCGTAGGTCACCTCGACCCGCCTCTCGATGGCGAAGTCCTTGATGACCTGGCCCTCGTCCGAAAAGACCGAGGTGATGATGTTCGATTCGAAGGTCTCGAGCTCCGAGACGGAGGGGAGGTTCTGTTTGACCGCCCGGTAGGCGCCGAATCCGGCCCCGAGCACAGCCGCCACTCCGATCAGGGCGAGCAGGCCGAGGTTCCGGAGGAGTTTTCCGGAATCGGGCTTTCTAATCCGGATCCGCAGGAAAGGCCTCTTCTTTTTCTCCTGGGCGTTATTTCGAGCCATCGCGGTGATTTTTCACTATAGCAAAACCCCCCTAAAAAACCAAATATGACCTCCGTCTTCACTCTTTCAGGAGCTGGAGGACCCGGGAGGCGATCATCTCGCCCAGTTCGTCCTTCGGGAGGCCGGCATCCAGATGGACGAACATCCTCCCCCGGAAGCCGCGGAAGATCCGGCGGACCCGGCCCAGGTACCGTTCGCGTTCGAAGAGCAGGTCTCTCCTCTTACGGTGATGGATGCGGTCCAGTCCGCGGCCGGCCTCGATATCCAGGATAAAGACCAGGTCCGGCTTGACCGCAAACCTTTCGTTCAGGCGCCTGATCCGGGCCGGAGGGATCCCCTTGGCCCCCTGGTAGGCAATGGTCGAAAAATAATAGCGGTCGAGGATGACGACCTTCTTCCCAGCCAGGGCCGGACCTAGATTTTTGCGAACGTTTTCCTTGCGGTCCTTGACGAAGAGGTCGAGCTCCTCTTCAGGAGTCAGGCTCCCGGCCTCCCTGGCCATCCTCTTGATCATCCGGCCCCACTTTCCCCTGGTCGGCTCACGATATGAGACGGCCTCATAGCCGAGTGCCCGCAGCCGTCTCAGAAGACGCCGGGCCTGGGTGGATTTGCCGGAGCCGTCGATCCCCTCGAAGACGATCAGGACACCTTTGCGCAGACGCATTTCCCAGAATCATACCCTGAGTGCGGGATGATTGGCAACTTTTTACCTAGAGAGGCCGTTTTATTCTTGTCGTGTGTATCGTCTGCCCGTTTGAAATTTTCGGGCGATTATGTTATTTTGGAGTTTAGTTTTCGGAGGCTGGGAAAAATGAAAAAAATCATCTGGATCGGAATAGTCAGTTTCCTCCTGGGAATCATCGTCACGGGCTACGTTTTCGTCTATCTTCCCGAGAGACAAGCCGCTCAGGCCTCGGCATTCGATGTCGGCACTCCCCCCCTGACCTCATCGCTCAATTCCGCTCCGGCGCGCCCCTCCCCTGAGCTCCGGGAGGATCTTGACTTCGTCGGCATCGCCGAGAGGATCGGACCCGCGGTCGTCAAAATTTTGGCCGAGAGGGTGGACAAGGTCAGGGGGTTTGGGTTCGAGGATGAGATGCCGTTCGACGATTTCTGGGAAAGGTTTTTCGGGCGCCCCCGCCAGAAGCAGGAAAGGGAAGTTCCCTCCCAAGCTCAGGGGACCGGCTTCTTCCTCAGTGAGGACGGCTATCTTCTGACCAACTATCATATCGTCGAGAACGCCGTGGATGTGAAGGTCACGGCCCTCCAGGGCCAGGAATACAAGGCCAAGGTCATCGGCACCGACCCACGGTCCGACCTGGCCCTGCTCAAGATCGAGGCCAAAGGACTCCCTTTCATCCAGTTCGGCGATTCGGAGCAGCTCAAGGTCGGTGAATGGGTCCTGGCCATCGGCAATCCCTACGGTTTGGAACACACCGTTACCTCGGGCATCGTCAGCGCCAAAGGCCGGCAGCTCGGCCTGGGCGGCAATGTCCCCGATTACCAGGATTTCATCCAGACCGACGCGGCCATCAACCGCGGCAACAGCGGCGGTCCTCTGGTCAATATGAAAGGGGAAGTCATCGGGATTACCAGCAACATCTTTTCTCCATCGGGGGGGAACATCGGGCTCGGGTTCGCCATCCCCGCCAACCTGGCCAAGAAAGTCATCACCCAGCTCAAAGAAAAGGGCCGGGTCGTTCGCGGCAGAATCGGCGTAACGATGCCGCCGGTTCCTCTTAGCGATGAAGATAAAGAGGCCTTCAAATTGAAGGATAAGAAGGGCGCCCTGGTGAATAGCGTGGATCCAGGTGGCCCCGCCGATAAGGCCGGGATAAAACCGTACGATGTCATCATCGAGGTTAACGGCGAGGAAGTCGACAGCCCGAATGACCTGAAGTTCAAGGTGGCCGACGCGGAACCCGGTAAAAAAATCGATATCAAGGTCGTCCGGGAAGGGAAAGAGCAGCAGTTCACGGTGACGGTCGAGGAACTCGACCCCCAGGAAAAGAAAGATGAGCCCAAGGCCGCTGACAAGGACCTCGGGTTCAACGTCCAAGAGCTAACCCCCAATCTGGCGCGCCGCTACGGCCTTGAGACCCGGGAGGGACTCATCATCACCCAGGTCAAACGTTACAGCGAGGCCGGCCGCAAGGGCCTGGAGGTGGGCGACATCATCATCGAGGTCAACCGGAGGAAAGTGACTACGGTGGACGATCTCGAGAAGATCATGGACAAGGTCGAGTCCGGAGAGGCCATCATCCTTCTCCTCCGGCGCGAGCAGGGCGGCGAATCCTTTGACCGGATCGTCACCCTGCGGGTGCCCTGATTGAGATTCACCAAAATCCATTCCCTGGGCAACGACTTTGTCGTCATCGACCCGGAGGAGGGCGGCCGGATCGTTGACCTTCCCGGTTTCACCAAGCGCGTCTGCGACCGCCACATGGGCGTGGGAGCGGACGGGCTCATCCTCATCTCCATCAAGGACCGGGAGCAGGGGCTCGTTCGTTTCCGGATCTTCAACGCCGACGGGTCGGAGCCGGAGATCTCGGGGAACGGGCTGCGCTGCGCGGCCGCTTATCTCTTCCATCAGAAGAAGATCGCCCCTCCCGATGTCACCTTCCTGGCCACGACCGGCATTCACATCTGCAACCTCCTCGAAGTCCAGAACAACCGCTCCCAGATCCGGATCGAGATGGGCATTCCCCGGCTGACCTCGAAGGACATCCCCTTCGACGACGGAACCTTCCACGAAAGGATCATCGATTACCCTCTTTCCATCCACGGCAAGATCTATCCCGTCACCGTCGTTTCGCTCGGCAATCCCCACTGCGCCGTCTTCTTTGACCGATTCCCGGCGCGGATCGAATGGCACGAGATCGGCAGAGAGATCGAATACCACCCCTTCTTTCCCAACCGCATCAACGTCGAGTTCATCCGGGTGCTCAGCCGCCAGGAGATCGAGGTCCTTTTCTGGGAGAGAGGCGTCGGCGAGACGCTGTCTTCGGGGAGCTGTTCCTCGGCGGCCGCGGTGGCCTCGATCCTCAAGGACTTAACGGACCGGGAGGTCACGGTCAAGACCTTCCTTGGGAAGGTGGTCGTCGAGTGGGAAAAAGATAAAATCCACCAATCGGGGCCGGCCGAGATCGTATTCGACGGCACCCTGCTACAGTGAGTGTTCAAACCCCCTGATCTCGAGGGGCCGCTTCCGGCCTTTTTGGTCGACGACAAAAACTCCCCGGCCGGGCACCATCCGGCCGATCCGGCGGAATCTGAAACGCTTCTGAACCCGGGCAATGAGTTGAGACTTTCGGGGACTCGCGGTAAAAAGAAGCCCATAATCCTCCCCGCCGTGAAGAGCCAGAATTAGGGGCTTCTTTTCAAAAGACCGGAGCGCCGGAGAGAGGGGGAGTTTTTCGAGATCGACCACGGCCGCCGTCCGGCTTTCCTCGCAGAGATGGAGGAGATCGACGGACAGGCCGTCGCTGGTATCGATCATGGCCGTCGCCGCTTGGAGGCGGGAAAGGGCTCGGCCGAGAGCGATCTGAGGCACCGGATCGAGGAAAGCCCGCAGGAGCGAATCCGCCTCCTTGTCCTGCCCCAAGCGGAAGCCCCTCCGGAGCAGCCGCAGGCCGGCCGCGGCATCGCCGGCCGGGCCGGAGATGAAAATGTGATCGCCCGGCCGGGCCCCGCTCCGGGTGATAAAAGTCTTTCCTTCTCCCCAGACGGTTATGGAAACGGTGATTTTCCCGGCTGTCGAGATATCCCCTCCGATGAGCCCGGCGCCGGCCTCCTCCGCAGCCCCTCCCAGTCCCCGGAAAAACTCCTCCACCCACCGCGTCTTTAGCCCTTTCCTCAGGGCCAGCCCGAGAATGGCAAACCGGGGCTGCCCCCCCATGGCGGCGATATCACTCAAGTTGACGTTGAGAGATTTCCGCCCGAGATAATAGGGGGGGTGGAGAGAGGCGGTGAAATGAACGTCCTCGACCAGGAGGTCGGTCGTCAGCAAGTGCAGGTTTCCCGCACTGCGGACAACGGCGGCGTCGTCCCCGATCCCCAGGACGAGGCCTCCCCTCTTCGCCGGGAACTCCCGCCGGATGGCCGCCACGAGATCCCGCTCACGGAGCGACCGGAGCCTCATCCCTGGGCCTTCTTCGCCGGCTCTTTGATCAACGCCTGTTTGAAGACGTCATTGATCTCCTCGACAAAGAAGAAGTCCATCTCTTTTTTCACTTTCTTGGGGATGTCGATCAGATCTTTCTTGTTGGGAAGGGGAACGATCATCTTGCGCACGCCGGCCCTCTGGGCCGCCAGAACCTTCTCTTTGATTCCGCCGACGGGAAGGACATTGCCGCGGAGGGTAATTTCCCCGGTCATAGCCAAGTCCCGCCTCACTTTCAACTCCGTGCAGACCGAGATCAGAGCAGTGGCAATCGTGATCCCGGCCGAGGGACCGTCTTTGGGGATGGCACCTTCGGGGATATGGACGTGGAAATCGTTCTCCGAGAAGAAGTTCTGGCTTACCCCGAACTCCTCGGCATGGGCCCGCGCATAGCTCAGGGCAGCCTGGGCCGATTCCTTCATCACGTCTCCGAGAGAACCGGTCAAGGAGAGGTTTCCTTTGCCCTTCATCTTGGTGACCTCGACGAAGAGGATCTCGCCGCCCGCCTCCGTCCAGGCAACCCCGGTGGCGACACCCACCTGGTCCTTTGTCAGGACCTGGTCCTTGAAGATGCGCGGCGGCCCGAGATACGCTTCCACGTTCTGGGAGGTGATGCGGAAGAGCTTCTTCTTCCCCTCGGCCACCTTGCGGGCGACCTTGCGGCAGACCGCGGCGATTTCTCTCTCCAGATTGCGCACCCCGGCCTCGCGGGTGTAGAGGGAGATGATCTTCTTGATGGCGCCTTGAGTAAAAACGATCCGTTTCTCGCTCAGGGCATGCTCCTTGACCTGTTTGGGCACCAGGTGCTGGAGCGCGATCTGGAGTTTCTCCTCCTCGGTGTAGCCGGGCAGGTTGAGGACCTCCATCCGGTCGCGGAAGGCGGGCTGGATGGGATCGAGGAGGTTGGCCGTAGTAATGAACATGACCTTGGACAGGTCGAACGGGACGCCCAGGTAGTGGTCGCGGAAAGAGTTGTTCTGCTCGGGGTCGAGCACTTCGAGCAGGGCCGACGAGGGGTCTCCCCGGAAGTCGGCGCCGATCTTATCGACCTCGTCCATCATAAAGACAGGGTTGTTCGACCCGGTGCGCCGGATTCCCTGGATAACCCGTCCCGGCATGGCGCCGACATAGGTGCGCCGGTGGCCGCGGATCTCCGCCTCGTCCCGGACGCCGCCCAGAGAGATGCGGATGAACTTCCGACCCAGGGCCCGGGCGATGCTCCGGCCGAGCGACGTCTTGCCCACGCCGGGAGGTCCGACGAAACAGAGAATGGGACCCTTGATCTTCTTGGAGAGCGAGCGGACGGCCAGGTACTCGAGGATCCGATCTTTGATCTTCATCAGGCCGTAGTGATCCTCATCCAGGATCGTCTTGGCCTTCCGCAAATCGAGATTGTCCACCGTGGTCTTGTCCCAGGGGAGCGAGAACATCCAGTCAAGGTAATTGCGGACGACGGCGGTCTCGGCCGACTCGGGATGCATCTGGGCCAGCCGGCCGATCTGTTTCTCGAGCTCCTCCTTGACTTCCTCGGCGACCTTGAGCTTCGCGAGCCTGTCCTGGTAGGACTTGATCTCCTCCTGGAGCTCGGTCCCCTCCCCCAGCTCCTTCTGAATGGCCTTCATCTGCTGCCTCAGAAAGTACTGGCGCTGAAGTTTATCCATCTCGCCTTTCGCCTCGGTGCTGATCCTGGACTGCATATCCAGGAGCTCGAGCTCCTTGGTCAGGAGTTCGTAGACCCTTTTCAAGCGCTGGGCGGGGTCGACGATCTCCAAGATCTTCTGGGCCTCGTCCACCTTGAGCTCGAGGTTGGCACCGGTGAGGTCGGCCAGGCGGCCCATCTCCTCGACGTTGGCGGCGATGATCAAGACCTCGGGAGGAACGCTCTTGCCCAGGGAAGTCGCTTTTTCCAGGCCGTTCCGGACGTTGCGGATGAGGGCCTCACTTTCGATAGTCTTGTCCTTGAGATCGGGCTCGTGGATGACCGAAACCTGGGCCTGGATGAACGGCTGGTCTTCCTCGAACGACTCGACCTTGGCCCGGATGAGGCCCTGGGCCAGGATGCGGACCCGTCCGTCGGGCAGCTTGAGCATCCGCATGATCAGGGCGACGGTGCCGACGTCGTAGACGTCTTCTCTCTTCGGATCCTCGATCTCCATGTCCTTCTGGGTCAGGAGCAGGATCATGCGATGGCTGGAGAGGGAGTGGTCGATGGCGTTCTTGGATTTTTCCCGCCCGACGAACAGCGGGGCGATCATATAGGGGAAGACGACGATATCGCGCAACAGCAGGACCGGCAGGGTGGAGGGGATCTGGAGCTTCTGGTCGCGCTCCTCGATCAGCTCATCGAACGTTTCGCCGTTCTTGATGTTCTTCTCGACCATGATTGTCCTCCGCGATCACTCCTCATCCTTGCGGATGGCGAGGATGATCTTCTTGTCCTCCTCGGGCAGGTACTTCTTAAGCTGAAGGATCAAAACCCCATTATCCAGAAATGCCTTGGCCCTGCCGGGCACAACCGTAGCAGGAAGCGCCACCAGCCGGCGGAAGCTCCCGAACTCCCTCTCCAGACGCAGGTACCGGATCCTTTCCGAGGAGCTGTGCTCCTTCTTCATCCCCTTGATCTCCACCCGGCTGCTCTGCACGGTGATGACCAGGTCGGATTGACCGACACCGGGGACCTCGGCCTCGACAACGATCTCCCCCCGCTTTTCGTAAATGTCCACCCGGGGGATCCAGTTCTCGTCCCAGTCGAGGAATCGTTCACGCCGGGGGACGGTGGCCCGCTGGATGCGTTCGATCTGGGTCTCGATCCGGATGATGCGGGAGACGGGCTTGATCTTGCGAACCATGGGAGGCGCGAAACTATCGTTCCTTGAGGAGAGTCTCCAGCTCCTGCTTGAACTCCATGACGTCCTTGAACTCCCGGTAAACCGAGGCGAACCGGACATAGGCGACCTTGTCCAGGGCTTTGAGCTTGTCCATCACATACCGGCCGATCTCCGAGACCTTGATCTCCTTGTCCGGTCTTTCCTGAACTCTGTTTTCGATGTCCTCGACGATCTCCTCGAGCTTGCGGACCGGGATCGGCCGCTTCTCACAGGCCTTGAGCAGGCCCCGGAGGAGCTTTTGGCCGTCAAAGGGCTGGCGGCTGCCGTCCTTCTTGACGACCATGTAGGGGATCTCCTCGATCTTCTCATAGGTCGTAAACCGCCTCCGGCAAGAGATGCATTCCCGTCGGCGGCGGATGGACAGGCCTTTCTTGCTTTCCCGGGAGTCGATGACCTTGCTTTCCGGATGGTTACAGAAAGGACACTTCATATTTCGGCCTTTTCTCCTAACCTCTTGAGCTGGAAGAGGGACATACCCTCTTTCCACAATATAACATATCCGATCAGGGTTGTCACCACCAGCTGGACGGCATGGACGAGGATGGTGACGCCGACGGCCAGGTTGGGATCGATGCCATAGAGCGAGGTCATTCCCAGGCGGGAGAAGTAGTGGAAGCCGCCGACCATGCCGGGAGTGGGGATCGAGGCGCCGACCATAGTCAAAAAGACATAGGGCACAAGGAGAAAATACGAAAGCTTGATCCCGAAGGCCAGGAAGAATATCCAGTAGTAAAAGATGATGCCCAGCCAGACCACCCCGGAGAAAAAGGCGTACATCAGGAGGCTCTTCAGGGAGTGGAAGAACTTGAGGCCGCAGATGAACTCCTCCGAGATGGCCAGGACCCTGTGAGAGATCCTCTCGGGGAAAGGCTTGAGGAGACGGGTGATGAAAGACAGAGTCTTTTCCCGGAAGAAATAGAGGGAAAGGATAATGGCCAGGAGAAGAACGGTCAGGGCGAGACCGACGATCCCCCAGAGTCTGAGGCTGGCAGTGCCCTCGGCTCCCGCCTGGAACCGTGAGGAAAAGAGCGGCCGGGCGAGCAGGAAGACACCCAGGAAGAAGCACATGGTGAAGGTGTCGAAGGTGCGCTCGACGACGATCGTCCCAAAACAGAAACCTTTCCTGATCTTTTCCTTCTGGGCGAGATAGAACGGACGGACCAGCTCACCCAGACGGCCCGGAAAGATGTAATTGACGGTGAACCCGACGGCGTTGGCGGCAAAAAAACTGGCGAAGGGGACGCCAGGCTTTTCGTGCCTGATCAGGTAATCCCATCTCAAAGAGCGGGTGACGAGGTGAAAAGGGACCAGCACAATGCTCAGGATGAAGAGAGGGATGTTGACGCCCTGGAGATAGCGGGCGACTTCCGCCCAATCCACGCTCCGGAAGAAAAAGAAGAGGAAAACGACCGTGAGGACGGCGATGAGGCCGAAGCGGACCCAATTTTTCTTCATTTGAGCCGCCCATGTTATCACCGCCCCCCTCCCCTGTCAATTTGGGCTCGGGCTTGGGATTCGTCAGCCCGTTCGGTTCCCACATCGGCTTCTTGGAGGGAGAAAGCTTCGCTTTCCCCCTTCCAACGGTCGCTTCGCTCCCTGCCTCCCCTTCTCGGACTCCGTCCTGCGACCAAGGGGGCCATCCCCCTTGGAACCCCCGCTGCTTTGCTCCGCAAACCAGCAACCTCACTCCCATTTCTTCTTTTTTCCCAAGGCTCGGGGTAGTGGCATGAGAAACCCGTATGAGGAGAGAGCGGGCACGGTTTCTCGACCGGAAGGAGAGAAGAGCGAACGACGAATCGAGCCCGTTTTCCGCGCTGGGAGAAAACGGGCGTGGTTTCGATGCCACTACCCCGAGCCATCCGCTCAGTCGTCGATGGACTTCCTCATCCAAGCCCTCGCCCTTGGGCAAGAACCAGAGGTATTGTCAAATGGGGGGAATTCATGAATTTTTATCGTGTCACCAAATTCATCCTCTCCCCTGGCGGGAGAGGATGAAGGAAAGGGGGAAACAAGTTGAAAAAAGCGCCGGAATCGAGTATTATTCGGGGGCCTGCTGGGAAGTCGTCCAATGGCAGGACACATGACTCTGGATCATGGAATCTTGGTTCGAATCCAGGCTTCCCAGCCAGTCTTATTCCTCCAGTTTCACCTGAACTCTTACCATTTTTCCCTTTGCTGTCTTTCAGCCCTAAACCTGAGTTCTCAGCGTGTCTCCGCCCAATCTTAGCTTATAAATGGCCGGGATTTTTTTCAGTTGACTCAGTTTCCATTCTTTGATAGCCTTTGGCTCAGTTTAAGAAAAGGGATAGAAGGCACTCACTCATTGTCCAACCAGGCCTTGAGGCTTTTAACATATAAAAAGACCATCAAAGGAGGGTGAAATGACATCTCTCGTTCTCGTCATTGCGGCGATCCTGGAAATCATCCGCGGATTGGCCTGCTTCTTTTCTTCCGATGCGCTGGCAAAGGTCCTGGGGCTGGAATACATCCCATCGACTCTCGTGTTCGCTTATCCCCTGGGGGCGGCGCTGTTCGTTTTGGCGGTGATGTTCTTCAGCGCCTCAAAAAACCCGGCGAAGCAGAAAACCGTCGTCTTTATGGGCACGCTGTTCTACGGCCTGGGGACGGTTTCCTTGATCCTGGCGTTCATAAGGCTAGGCTCTTTTCCCCTGTTCTGGTGGTTCATGACGGCGATCACATTCGTGATGTTCGTTCTTTTTGTCCTGTCCCGCTCTAAAAAGTAAGAAACATAATCGCCTCATTTCAAGCACGGCTGCCGGGAAAGAAGCCGGCAGCCAATACCTCAAGGCCATCGAGTCCGACGCCCGCCATGCCGGCGCCTACAACAACCTGATCAATATTAGCTACATGGCCAGAGACTATGGGAACGCCTTGAAATACATCGGACAGGCCGAGACCAACGGCGTGACGCTCAACCCGAAGCTCAAGCAGGCCGTCCTCCAGGTCGCAAAAAAATAGCCGCCCCGCCTTCTTTTTCAGTTCGCCCCGGGGAAGCCGGCCAGAACCAGGCCGTTTCGTTGACGGACCGGGAAATACCTGCTATCCTTTTTGCACCCTGACGAGGGTATGAAAATGACGACGAAATGCCCGAAGTGCCAGACCGATAATCCCGATATGCAGCGGTTTTGCGGGGAATGCGGGACCCAGCTTCCCCACTCTGAGAAACCCTCAACCGGCACTGTAACCTTGGGCGTGCCCGCAAAGAAATTGAGTTTGGGCTCCATATTCGCGGGGAGATATCAGATCATCGAGGAGCTGGGCAAGGGGGGGATGGGCAAGCTCTATAGAGCCCTCGATATGAAGATTCAAGAAGAGGTCGCCCTGAAGATCATCAAGCCCGAGATCGCTTCAGACAGGGAGACGATCGACAGGTTCAGCAACGAGCTGAAGCTCGCCCGCAAGATCAGCCATAAGAACGTCGGCCGGATGTATGAGCTGATGGAGGATGAAGGGGGTCATTACATCACCATGGAGTATATCGCCGGCCAGGACTTGAAAGGCCTGATCAGGCAATCCGGACGCTTGACGGTGGAAACCGCCATAGCCATAGCCAAACAGATTGGGGAAGGATTGGCCGAGGCTCATCGACTGGGCGTCGTCCACCGCGACCTCAAGCCTAAGAATATCCTGATCGACCGGGACGGCACGGCCAAGATCATGGATTTCGGGATCGCCCGTTCCCTCCAGGCCAAGGGGATTACGGTCGAGGGCATGATCATCGGCACGCTGGGGTACATGTCTCCCGAACAGGTGGAGGGCAAGAAGATAGATGCCAGGAGTGATATTTTCGCTTTTGGTTGTGTGCTCTACGAAATGCTTACGGGGAAAAGCGCCTTTGGACGGGAAACGACGGCCGAGACGATTGCCGCCGTCCTCAACGAGGATCCGCCCCCCCTCTCTGAATCAGGAATCGATATCCCCGAAGAATTGCAAAGGATCATCAGCCGATGCCTGGAAAAGGATCCGGAGCGTCGGTTCCCATCGATGAACGATGCCGTCTCCCTCCTCACAAGAACCGAAAAAAGAGCCACAAACCAGGAGAAAGTTGCGAGGGAAGCCTCCATCGCGGTGTTGCCTTTCTTGAACATGAGCTCGGACCCGGAGAATGAATATTTCAGCGACGGGTTGGCCGAGGAGTTGATCAACTCATTGTCCAAGATCGAGGGGCTCCACATCGTCTCCCGGACGTCGTCTTTTTCCTTCAAGGGAAAAAGTCAAGATATCCGCCAGATCGCCGAAAAACTCAACGTCGGGACCGTCCTGGAAGGGAGCGTCCGTAAATCAGGGAACAAGCTGCGCATCACTGCTCAGCTCATCAAAGCCTCGAACGGTTTCCATCTTTACGCCGAGACCTTCGACCGAGAGCTCAAGGACGTCTTCGAGATCCAGAACGAGATCGCCCGCAGCATCGCCAAGGTCCTCCGACTCGTGCTGACGAGCAAAGACAAAGTATCCCTCTCCCAATTCCCGACGGCCAGCATCGAAGCCTATGACTACTGCCTCCGGGGACGCCAGCTTTTTTACCTGTTCCAGAGGACCGCGTTCGAACGGGCGCTCAAGCTGTTCCTTTATGCGACCGAACTGGACCCCGGATATGCAAGCGCCTACGCCTGGGCGGCCAACTGTTACTCTTTCCTCTACACCTGGTTTAATCCCAGCCAGGACAACTTCGACGCAGCGGAAAGGAACAGCCTGAAGGCGCTCGAGCTGAATCCCGATTTGGCGGAAGGCCATGTGGCTCGGGGAATGGTCCTCTCCAACCGAAAAGAACATGAAATGGCCCAGGAAGAATTCGAGAGGGCCATCCAGCTAAAACCGGATCTGTTTGAAGCCTCCTACCTTTATGCCAGGCTCTGTTTCGCCCAGGGGCAGTTCGAAAAAGCGGCCCAGCTGGCTCATCAGGCCAGCCGGCTGCGTCCCGAGGATTACAATGCTCCCTGTCTCCTGGGGATGATCTACACGGAAACGAACAGAACAGCCGACAGAGAGAAGGCTTACCGAAAGACTTTGGAAAATGTCAAAAGATCACTGGAACTCTTCCCCGAGGATACGCGGGCGCTCTATATGGGGGCAACGGCGGCCATCAGCTTGGGTGATGAGAAGCTCGGCCTGGAATGGGCCGAACGCATATCCTCGGCACATCCTCAAGAAACCATGACGCTTTATGGCGTCGCCTGCGCTTATGCTCTGGTGGGCCAGACTGAGAAGGCGATCGAGTGCATGGAGGAAGCGATCCAATTCGGGACCATCCAGAAAAAATGGCTGGAACACGACCCCGACCTCCGGTTGATACGCGATCATCCCCGCTTCAAAGCTTTGCTCGAACGGTTGTAGCCCGCTAAGCGTTTCTGCTCGTCCGTCCTTCCCTGAATAACTTTCGATGATGGAAATCGTATACTAAAATGATGGCCACCTAAGGAGAAAATGAGATGAAAACCAGACCTGTTCTCTGCGCGATCGTGGCGTTGTGCTCGTTGGCTTTGACGATGCCCGCCTCTGCCCAGGACGCCCCCAAGAAGTTCAGCCTGATCCTCTCGGGCGGCTACGGCACGATGACTGGAGGAGACGTCCCCAAAGTGATGGAGGGCAGGAACGCGCTCATCAACGATTTGGCGGCATACCTGGACTTTGGAGTCACTGATACCCTCGAAAGCGCCCGATGGGGGCCGGGATTTGAGGCCGAATTCCTCTTCCGGCCGGCCGGGAATTTCGGGGTGAGCTTCGGCGCCGGCTACCTTCGAAAAACTGAAGAGACCAGGGGTGCGGCCGAACTCGCTTCGTTGGCCGCGGTTTCGATCGACTGGATCACCACGTACAACTTGATCCCCCTTCAGCTGAGCGGCTATTATTTCTTTCCGGTCGGCTCGAAAATGACCGCCTATGCCAAGGCGGGAGTCGGATATTACTTGGGC
>JBAQGA010000196.1:0-9275 GCA_049287565.1 Candidatus Aminicenantales bacterium | reverse complement strand
AACCAGGATCACGGCAAGCGTTCTCTTTTTCATAAACACTCTCCTCGGGTACGAGACGGCTCTATTATCTTTCAAACCTATGGCCCTCGGTCAATCATTTCTTGATCGAGGCATCCGGCGGCAGACGGAGCTTTTTGTAGAGTTCCCGTCTGCCTTCCTTGTCTTTCTCCATGACCTCGCGGGCATAACCCGCAACGGCCCGGGCCTCGGCCCGCGGGACGATGACGACACCGTCGCCGTCCGCGACCACAACGTCTCCGGGCATCACCAGCACTCCGCCGATGGCCACCGGCCGGTTGACGGACTCGATCTCGTTTCTCCCAGGCCGGATCCCGCGCCCCCTCAGGCGCAGGTATAAAGGCACCCTCTCAATCACGATCTCATCGGTGTCCCGGGCCGCAGCGTCTGTGACGACACCGACGCAGCCGCGCGCCTTCCAGTCCATGATGTTATAAGAGCCGATGGTGCCGACGTCGGCCTCCTCGACGTCATCGATCACCAGGACCGTGCCCTGGCGGATCAGGTCGGCGAACGGTTCTGATGAGTAGTGAGTATAAAAATCACCCTCCCAAACACCGAACTCTTCCGGAGCCATCTTCCCCGCGTGGGGCCTCTGCGTGGGAACATAGCGCGCCGTCACGGCGATGCCGACGATCCGATGGGTGAAATTCTTGGTGTCGGTCCAGAGCGGCAGAATCGCCGGGTTCACCAGTCCGATCCCGGGGAGTCCGGCTCTGTCCATCCCGTCCGAGACGTCCGCCACCCGCAGGCCCGAAAAGAGCTTCAAGAGCTCCTGGTCCTCTTCCTGGGAATAGACACGGACCGAAAGGAATCCCTTCCCGGCCCGGAAGTCCTCCTCAGCGGGTCCTTCTGATCCGTGGAGAGCTCCATGTGGCAAGAGCCCGAGGCCGATAACAAAAAGCAAAAGCCGCCGTTTTTTCATCGGTTTTTCCCTCCTCGTCACTTTTTATATCAGCGGTCGGACCGGTCACCGACCACGGTCGGCCCGGCTAATGTCTTCAGGTACGAAGCGGGGAAGATGAGCAAAGCAATCAGGAGAGAAAGTCGAACCCCGTTGTTTTTCATTGCCGGCATGCTTCTAAAATATACTCAGGCGGCTCTCGAATTCAAGCAGATTCGGGAAGGGGCAAGCATCTTCCTCTATGTGATGAATAACTTGGGAATGGAGAAGCGACCTCGAAGGCTCGGGGCAGTGGCATCGAAACCGCGCCCGTTTTCTCCCAGCGCGGAAATTGTCATTGCGAGGAACAAAGTGACGAAGCAATCTCCATCAGATCGCCACGGCGCCTTCGACGCCTCGCGACGCCCGCTCACGCCTCATACGGGTTTCTCATGCCACTGCCCCTCACCTCATGAAAAAAGTCAAAGCAAGCATATTCTCTTAGGATAAGGCGAGGGGTATAGGCGTAGAAGGTCATCCGGAGGCGAGCGGGCAGGGATCCTCGAAGAGGAGAGCGAGCCGAGGAAATAAGCGAATTTACCTCGCCGGGGGAAATTCGCGGGCCTTCGAGCCTATACCCCGAGCCTCAACGGCGTTAAAAACCTGAGCGGGAGCGCTGACATTCCCATGTTATTTATTATGCTCATCACATATATGAAGATGCTTCCCTAGGAGGGCCCGATAGACAACGCCTCGGCCGGAATGTAAAATGGAAGTTCGGAGGTACCAATGAAACTTCTGAGGTTGACCCTGCTCGTTTTGATCGCTTGCAGCGTTGCCCATACCCAAACCATCGACCTGGGCCAGGATATCTTCATCAACAACGAAGGGCCTATCGTCGTCTGCGTCGATGCGGGTGTGGCGGTGCGCAAGATGGACAAGCCCTACGTCATGTTCATGGTTTTCATGGGCGCCAAGGGGGACGGGAATTTTTCCGTGCACCGGGACGATGTGGTGATGGTGTACAAGGGACAGGAATACAAAATGCCTTCGGTCGAAGAATGGCGCAAGGAATACAGGGGCGCCAACAACGATATCGAGCTCTACATGCGCCTGGGCAAGGAATCCTTGGCCGTCTCCCAGATGAGATACTGGAGGTATCCCTGGGACTGCGATTTCTTTCCCGTACTGGGCAGGGGCCCGCTGCCGTCCGACCAGGTCTCCATGAGCGGCACCCTGGGGGCAAGGACCAAGGTCTATTTCAAGAATCCCGGTTACCAGAAGGGAGATGAGTTTGTCATCAAGGTCACAGACCACAATAACCCCGAGGTCGTCGGGATCTGCGCCGTCGTCCTCGACCCGAAATAGGCGGTTTTTCGTGCGGTCTTAGCGTCGGTCAGCCGGTCGCCCCGGAGGACCCCTCTATTCCATATGAATGATCTTTGTCCCGGGAGGTGAGAATGCAGAAACGGCGGAAAACGCTGGCCCTGTCGGTCGGTGTGCTTGTCCTAGCGGCGGCGGGTTTTGGCCAGGGTGTGCGAGGCAGCATCTTCCTCAACGCAGCCGCTTTCTCTATGAACAATGACGCTCTCCAGAATAAGATCGGTCAAGGCTTCGGAATCGCGCTGAGATTTCAGAGATATCTGACGGTTTCTTTCGAATGGAAATACGCTAAGCTGAAGGTCGACTCGCAGGAAGGGGGGCTGATGAACGGCGAGGTCTCCTACACACCCCTTGTCCTCAGCGTCGCCTACCATCCAGTCCCCGAAGCCCGCTTTTCACCCTATGCTTTCCTGGGGGGCGGATTTTACCTGATCCAGCTCCGCCCGGGCGCTCGATTGACGCCGGAGGAGGCCGAAATCAAGACCCAGAAGGTCAAGGATGGATTGGGGCTAAACGGCGGGATCGGTGCTGCCGTACGGATAGCGCCGCGCCTGTTCTTGTATGTCGAAGGGCTCTATCTGTGGCGCAAGGCGAAAGTAGAGACTCTCTTTTTTAATAACCGGCCCGTCGAGAGCTTTACGTCCGACTTTAGCTCTTTTAGCGCCCTCATCGGTCTGAAAATCGCCTATTGAAACCGTCCTGCGCAGGGCCGGGGCGTACCTGCGGGAATCGGCAAAAACTTGTTAAGAGTCCCCTTAAAGTCTGTTAAAATAGAAAGGGTAAACATGGCCACACCGCTGGAAAAATGGGTCGACGAGCAGGCCCGGCTGTTCGAGCCGAAACATGTCTACTGGTGCGATGGGTCGGAGGGCGAAGCCCGCCGGATCATGGAGATGGGGATGCGGGAGGAGAAGATCGAGCAGCACGACGTCTTCCTCAAGCTGAACCAGAAGAACTGGCCCAAGGCTTATCTCCACCGCAGCCATCCCACCGACGTCGCCCGGACCGAACATCTCACCTATGTCTGCCATTCGGACCGGGAGGCCACCGGTCCCAACAACAACTGGATGCATCCGAAAGACGCCAGGGAGCTGATGACGAAACTCAGCCGGGGCGCCATGCGCGGCAAGACCATGTATGTGCTGCCGTACATGATGGGCCACCCCGACTCCCCTTATGCCAAAGCCTGCGTCCAGCTCACCGATGTCTCCTACGTCGCCATCAGCATGCGCATCATGACCCGGCTGGGCAAGCGCATCCTCGCCAAGATCGGCAAGAGCGAGAATTTCGTCAGGGGCCTCCACTCGGTCAGTGACTTCGATCCCAGCAAACGCTACATCATGCATTTTCCAGAGGACAGCCTGGTCTGGAGCATCGGCTCGGGGTACGGCGGCAACGCCCTCCTCGGCAAGAAGTGCTTTTCGCTGCGGATCGCCTCCTGGCTCGGCTACAAGCAGGGCTGGCTGGCCGAGCACATGGTCATAATGGGCATCGAGGACCTGCGAGGCAATGTCACCTACATCACGGCCGCCATGCCTTCGGCCTGCGGTAAGACCAATTTAGCCATGCTGGAGTCCGCCCTCCCGGAATACAAAGTCTGGACCCTGGGCGACGACATCGCCTGGCTGAATATCGGGCCCGACGGCCGCCTCTACGCCATCAACCCCGAGTCGGGTTTTTTCGGCGTCGCCCCGGGGACCTCGATGAAAACAAACCCCAATATGATCCGGACGCTCAAGAATTCAAACTTCTACCCGACGCTGTTCACCAACGTGGCCCTGAACACGGACACGAACGAGCCTTGGTGGGAAGGGCTGGACGGGATGCCGCCGGAACACTTACTGGACTGGCAGGGACGGCCCTGGGACCCGGCGCAGAACACCAAGGCCGCCCATCCCAATTCGCGGTTCACCGTCTCGCTCTACAACTGTCCCACGCTTTCCAGAGAATACGACAACCCCCAGGGCGTACCCATCTCGGCCATCATCCTGGGCGGACGGCGGTCGAAGCTCATCCCGCTCGTCACCGAGGCCTTCAACTGGGACCACGGGGTATTCATGGGCGTGCGGATGGGCTCGGAAACGACCGCAGCCGCCGCCGGCAAAGTGGGGCTGCTGCGGCGCGACCCAATGGCCATGCTCCCTTTCTGCGGCTACAACATGGGGAATTATTTCCGCCACTGGATCAACATGGGACGACCGCTGATGCATCCGCCCCGGATCTACAGCATCAACGCCTTCCGGTTGGACGAGAAAGGGCGTTTCCTCTGGCCCGGCTTCGGCGAGAACATCCGCATCCTGAAGTGGGTCATCGACCGGGTCAACGGCCGGGTCGGGGCCAAAGAAACTCCTCTCGGGCTCGTCCCCGAATTGAACAGCTTTTCGACAGAGGGGCTGGACATCCCCAGGGACAACCTACAGAAACTGTTTGAGGTCAGGGCCGGAGAATGGCAGGAGGAGATCCGGGATATCGGGGCTTTCCTCGACCGTTTCGGCCACCACCTGCCCTACGAGATCCGGCACGACTACAACCGGATGGCCACCCGGCTGCAGGGATAGATTCGGAGCGTCCTATTTTTCTTTATCCTTAAACGACGGGGCCTCCTCGAATTGGAAATCCCTGCCCCTGACGTGCTTCTCGAAAAAAACGTTCCCGATTCAGAACTTGAAATTCAGCCCGGCCCGGAAGCTGACGCCCGAAAAATCGAAGACGGCCTCGCGAGAGTTAAACCCCTCGACCGGGGCCTCCGGGAAGATTTCCAGCCGGGGATATCCTTCTTCCTCGAGATAGTAGAGAGTGCCATTCTTTCCGGATTTGGAGATCGGGCCGCCCAGGTACTCGTACAATTCCTCTTCGCCGTCAAACCCTGAAATCTTGGCGTACCTTCCCTGGGCTTCGATGATGAAACCCAGCCTCTGGTTCATCCGGATCTCCAGACCGATACCTCCCTGGACTCCCCAGTCATTGGCCTTTGCCCTTTGAGAAAGCCCATAGGTGTAGTTCGCTTCCTGGATGTTTCCGCTGTATTTGTAATCCACCGAATAGTAGGCCGGGCCGACATTGAAACAGACGGTCAGCAGACGATTGATGGGAAGCGCATAGAACAGGCCCAGCCGGAAGGAGAGGATATCGATCTGCGGGACAACCCTCATGGCAAAGTCATGAGGATCGTTCCCGAAGCTAAAAAGCTGTGTGTTTTTCTTGTTCACCCGCGCGAGGGTCCCACCGGCGCCGATGCCGAGCCGACCGGCGAAGTAGTAGACGATATCCCCGCCGAGCTCGTAGCCCGAACGCAAAGGACGTTCATCGCTCCTCCCGAGCGTATAGCCGGCGGAGACGATGCTTTGAGCCCCCCGATCATACATCCCCTGGATGCCCGTTTTGAAATCGCCGCCGGACAGGAGGCTATAACCTCCTCCCAGTCTCACGTGGATCCCCACTCCCTTAAATTCGGCCACCTCCTCGTCCTCCTCCTGAGCGGGGAACCCGGACAACAGGATTCCAAACAAGAGAATAAGAAACACCACCGCTTTGAGTCCCGGGATTCGAAACCTCCTCACGGGCTTTTGAAAGTCGGACATTTCACCCCTCCTTGTCCAGACAGGATAATAACTTCCGCTTCCGGAAGCCCCATTCTCCCCAAGTCTTCATGATTATTCCTGGTTTGCGCTTAGCCGTCATCCTTTTGGTGCTTCGCCTGCTCGGCCTCTATCCGCGAGGTCCGGATCAAAAAAAAGATGAATCCGCCCCAGTTGATCCCCAGGATAATGGCCATCCAGATGTATGTCTTGAGCATCAGTCCACCTCCTCCGGAGTCCCCTTGGCCCATCCGGCCAGGGCCCTGTTGGCCAGAAGCAGAACGGCCAGCAAGATGGCCCATTGGAAGATGATCGTCGCTGTGGTGAAAGTGCTGAACGGTTTCCACCAGGTTTCGGGATTATCGACGATCCCCCGGTAGAACCACCAACCGATGAGCAAGAGGAAGATCAGCGGTGAAAGATAGCGGATAGCCAAGCTCCACCAGCGTCCGATCCGGATATCGGCGCTGGGGTTGATGAGTTCCGTCCGGATCTTCTCCGCCCCGTACTTCCGGGCCGCCATCAGGACGAAGAATCCGCTGGGGAGAAGCGCCACTCCCCAAACCCAATCCTGATTATCGAAGAACCCGGGGACGATGGCCGACGGCAGTCCCATCAGGAACGTGCCCCCGGCGACGACCAGGGTGCTCTTCTTCCGGCTCCAACCGCCGTCCATGAAAGCCCTGACGCCGACTTCGACCTGGGCGATGAGAGAGGTGAAAGCGGCAAAGACCATGGCCAGGAAAAAGACGGGAGCGACATAAAGACCGCCCGGCATCCTGGGGAAAAGCTGGGCCAAAGAGATGAAGGTCAGTCCCGTATTGTTAGTCGCAATAGCCGCGTGAGCCGCGTCCAAGCTCGGCGAGAGCGCGAAAATGGTCGGGATGATGGCCAGCCCGGCCAACAGGGCCGCCGTCTGGTCGCCGAAACCGACCATGATGCAGTTCTGGGGAATATCCTCTTTCCGGATCGTGTAAACGGAATAAGTCAGCATCAGCCCCCAGCCGGCTCCCGTGGACCAGGCGGACTGAGTAAATGCTTGGAGCCAGGTGGCCGGCAGCACCAGCTTGGACCAGTCGGGCACGAACATGTAGGTGAGGCCCTGCCCGGCGCCGGCGAGGGTCGCAGCGCGCAGGGCCGCCACGATCAAAAAGACGAACAGAGCCGGGACCATAAGTTTGGTGACCCGCTCGATACCGCCATGGATTCCCCGATAAATGATCAGGCCGCAAAGACCGATCGCCAGGACATGGAAGAAGATCGTCTGCTTCGGGTCGTGGAGAAACGTGGTCCAGAGCGCCGCCGTGTCGACCCCCTCCTTGAAGGCTCCCCGCATGGCCAAGACGAAATACTTGATGCACCATCCGGTGACCACCGAGTAGTAGAAGGTGATCAGCATGCAGACCATGACCATCCAGGCGCCCATCCAGGTGTAGCGGCGGCCGACGAAATCGCGGAACCCGCCGATCGGTCCGCGCCGGGTCTTCAGGCCGATGGACATCTCGGCCATCAGGAGCGGTGCCGACCACAAGAAAAGCGCCAGGGTATAGGCAAGGATAAAGGCCCCGCCTCCGTACTGGGCGGCCATCCGCGGAAAACGCCAGATGTTGCCCGTGCCGACCGCCATGCCGATGGCGGCGGCCAGGAAACCCCAGCGGGAGACGAACTGATCCTTTACCTTCAATCTCGTCTTTCCTCGATTAAAAGCATGTCGGGCGATTGCGATTATATTCATATCGGGAAACGTTGGCAATCGAAAAAAGGGAGACGGCGCTTTGGGAGGACTATCCGTTCCCTCACTCGTTCCTGGTAAAAATAGCCTCTTCAGGTTTGTTTTCGCGGCTTATCCGAACCTCCTCTGTCTCAGCGTTCACAGTTCTAGAATAGGCCGCTCCAAGCGGGATTTCTGCCGCCGAAAATCGGATTCAGCCGGAACACCACTTATTAACCGTCTCATAATAGTATTGACATTATTCGGGTGATCTGATACATTCCGGGGTATGAAAACCACGGATGCGAGACGATTGACCCACGACCAGCTGACCGAGTTGCGGAGGCGAGGAGTGACCGCCGTCCAAGAAGGAGAATCGCCCGAGGATGTCGTCCGCATTTTGGGCATCAGCCGGGCCACCATCTACGGCTGGCTGTCCCGCTACCGGCAGGGCGGCTGGGGACAGCTTGATGCCAAGAAACGAGGCGGACGGAGGCCCAAGCTTAGCGGCCCTGCGTTGGCCTGGGTATACCAAGTCGTCACCTTGGGAGATCCTCGCCAGTACAAGTTTGAATTCGCCCTGTGGACGAGCAACATGGTCCGGGTGTTGATCCGGAGGCAATGGGGCATCGCCTTGAGCCGGGCCTCGGTCTGCCGGCTGTTGAACCAACTCGGGCTGACGGCCCAACGTCCGTTGTGGCGCGCGTATCAGCAGAACCCGGTGGTGGTGGAACGGTGGTTGAATGAACAGTACCCTGTCATTCGCCGGGAGGCCAAGCGTCTCCAGGCAGAAATCTTGTTTGGAGACGAGGCGGGGGTGCGGTCGGATGCTCATGCGGGGACGACTTGGGCGCCGCGGGGTCGGACGCCGATCGTGTCGAGTACAGGGCCGCGATTCGGACTCAACCTGATTTCGGCGGTGAACGGACAAGGTCTTTTCCGGTTTATGGGCGTCCAAGGACGAGTCAACGCAGGGGTGTTCATCGAGTTTTTGAAGCGGTTGTTGGTGAAGGCCGAACATCCGATCTTCTTGATCGTGGACGGGCACCCGACGCACAAGGCAAAAAAAGTCCGGAAGTTTGTGGCGCAGAACTCGAAGCGTCTGCGACTGTATTTTTTGCCGCCGTACTCGCCGGAATTGAATCCGGATGAGCAGGTGTGGAACGACCTGAAAAACAACGGGATCGGACGAAAGGTGATTACTGGCCCCGCGCAGATGAAAAAGGATGTGTTGTCCCATCTGCGATCTCTTCAGAAGTCTCCCGACCGAATCAAATCTTTTTTCCAATCCCCGACGACCTCCTATGCCGCCTGATGTCTATATAAACCTGAAACCTGCGTGAATCAATGGGGAAATGATAGCACATAAGTCCGGCAAGATGCTATTTTCAAAGCAAATATACTATAATAAGACAGATTTTTCGGAGCGATTATTAACCTACCTTTTAGTTAGGTTAAGAATCAATCGTGAAACGCAGTCCAAAAGGTCTAAAAATCGAATTTTCCGGGAGGAGTCTGACCCACTTCGGCGGGTTATCTCTCTTGCAGAAATATTTTCAGAAGATCAATCTCCGGTACCTCCTGAACCGTCATCTCTCATTTTCCCAAAGGAACAACCGCTACAGTGTAGCCGAAGAAGTTCTGGCGCTTCTCTATCCCATTATCCTCGGGCTAGGGCGAATCGAAACATTCTATCTCCTCA
>JBAQGA010000195.1:0-16932 GCA_049287565.1 Candidatus Aminicenantales bacterium | reverse complement strand
CGTCAGCGTCGTCTTCCCGTGATCCACGTGCCCGATCGTCCCAATGTTCAAATGCGGCTTCGTCCTCTCAAACTTCGCCTTCGCCATTCTTGACCTCCTCTTAACGGTGAACGGGAATCCTTCCTTCGATACGAGCGATGATCTCCTCGGCAACCTGGGGAGGAGTCATCGCGTAGTGGGAGAACTCCATAGAAAAGACGCCGCGGCCCTGGCTCAGAGTCCGGAGAACTGTGGCATAGCCAAACATCTCAGCCATGGGGACCGAGACTTTGATCACCCGCGATCCCCCGCGCATCTCCATAGAATCGATCTTCCCCCGACGGGCATTGAGGTCGCCGACAATGCCCCTGAGATACTCGTCGGAGGTGACGACCTCGAGATGCATGAGCGGCTCGAGGAGCACGGGATCGGCCTTGGAGGCGGCGTCCCGAAAAGCGAGGGAGGCCGCGATCTTGAAGTCCAAAGGCGATGAGTCCACTTCATGCCAGGACCCATCGACGAGTTTCACTCTCACGTCGACGACAGGAAAACCGGCCAGAATCCCGGCCTCCATCGCCTCCCGGATGCCGTCCCGGACGCTGGAGACGAACTCGCGCGGTATGACGCCTCCCTTGGTCTCATCGGCGAAGAAGAATCCCCCGCCTCTCTCCAGAGGCTCGGCGGTGATCTTGCAGTGTCCGTAGTGTCCGCGGCCGCCCGTCTGGCGGATATACCTGCCTTCTCCCTCGGCCGCCCGGAGCAGTGTCTCTTTATAGGCCACCTGCGGCTTCCCCAGGTGGGCCAGGACGCCGAATTCCCTTCCCAGACGGTCCATGATGACTTCGAGGTGAAGCTCCCCCATGCCGTAAACGAGGGTCTGCCCTGTCTGAGGATCCTGAGCCACCCTGAACGTCGGGTCCTCCCGGACCAACTTGTTCAGCGCCGCGGCGAGCTTGGCATGCTCCACTTTTGTCCGCGGCTCGATGGTCGCCGAAATGACCGGGTCGGGAAACTTGATCGATTCCAGAACGACGGGTTGGCTGCGCAGGCACAACGTGTCCCCTGTGGATAGGTTTTTCATCGAGGCCAGGGCGGCGATGTCTCCGGCATGGACGTCTTTGAGCTCCTTGCGTTTGTTGGCATGCATCTCGAGCAGCCGGGAGACGCGTTCCTCCTCGTCCTTGTTCGAGTTATAGAGGACCGAACCGATCTTGGCCTTGCCTGAGTAGACCCGAAAATAAGCCAACGACCCGATGAACGGATCGGTCATGATCTTATAAACCAGGGCGGAAAAGGGTTCGGCGTCGGACGCCTTCCTCGTTTCGGGCTCGAGGGTGCGAGGATGATGGCCGACGACGGGCGGGATATCCAGGGGAGACGGCAGAAAGTCGACGATCCCGTCGAGCAGCGGATGGACCCCTTTGTTCCGGAAAGAGGCGCCTATTAAGACGGGAACGAACTGGAGTGAAACGGTGCCCTTACGGATAGCCTTCTTGACCTCGGGGACAGAAATCTCCGCCCCGTTGATGTACTTCTCCATGAGAGCATCGTCGACATCGCTCAGCATCTCGAGCATCCTGTTCCTTCCGGCTTTCGCCTCTTCCTGATTCTCCTCCGAGATCTCGCGGACCTCGAAATTCGTTCCTAGGAGATCCCGGCCCCAGTCGATCTCTTTCATCCCGACGAGGTCGATGATCCCGCGGAAACTCTCTTCTCGGCCGAGGGGGATTTGAATGACCAGGGGTCTGGCATTCAGCCGTGTTGCAATCTGACTGACGGCTGTCTCTGGGTCCGCGCCGATTCGGTCCATCTTATTGATGTAGACGATTCTCGGAACGCGGTACCGATCGGCCTGCCGCCAGACGGTTTCCGTCTGGGGTTCGATGCCGCCGACTCCGCAGAGAATAATAATCGCCCCGTCGAGAACCCTTAGGGACCTCTCGACCTCGGCGGTGAAGTCAACGTGTCCGGGTGTGTCGATGATGTTGATCCGGTGATCTCTCCAGTAGCAGGTTGTGGCCGCGGAGGTGATCGTTATTCCGCGTTCCTGCTCCTGGACCATCCAGTCCATGACCGCCGTACCCTCATCGACCTCACCCATTTTGTACGTGATCCCGGTATAGAACAGGATACGTTCGGTCGTGGTCGTCTTGCCCGCATCGATGTGAGCCATGATGCCGATGTTTCTGACTTGCTCGATCGGGCACGACCGCATGGCCTCTGGACTCCATTTCTCACTTTGATCAAATTCGTCTTTTTAATGGAGACTACCATCTATAATGAGCAAAGGCCCTGTTGGCCTCCGCCATTTTATGCGTGTCCTCTCTTTTTTTGATGGCCCCGCCCCGGTTGTTCATGGCGTCCATGAGCTCGGCCGCCAGCTTTTCTTCCATGCTCTTGCCGCTGCGCGCCCGGGCGAAACTGAGCAGCCAGCGCACCGCCACTCCGGTCGACCGTTCGATTGGAACCTCGATGGGGACCTGATAGGTGGCGCCTCCGACGCGCCGCGATTTTGTCTCCAGCACAGGCCGGACGTTTTCGACGGCTTTCTCGACGGCCCTGAGAGGATCCTCTTTCGTCCTCTCCTTGAGGATTTCCATGGCGTTGTAAACGACCCTCTCGGCGACGCTCTTTTTCCCCTCTTTCAAGTAGAGGTTGATGAACTTATGGACAAGCGTGCTGTTGTAGAACGAGTCGGGTTGCGTTTTCCTCTTCTTGATGATTCCTCTTCTCGGCATCTGGGCCACTCCTTGGTCAGCTGGCGGCTCTCTTTTCTTTAGGCTTCTTGGCTCCGTAGCGGGACCTCCCCTGGCCTCGATTCTGCACGCCTTCGGCATCCAGGGTACCGCGGATAAGGTGATAGCGGACGCCCGGCAGGTCCTTGACCCGGCCGCCCCGGACCAGGACGATCGAGTGCTCCTGCAGGTTATGTCCGACCCCGGGGATATAGCCCGTGACTTCGATATTGTTGGTCAGACGGACTCGGGCCACCTTGCGGAGAGCGGAATTGGGTTTTTTCGGGGTGGTGGTGAACACTCGCGTACAGACACCTCGTTTCTGAGGGCAATTCTCCAAAGCCGGAGACTTGCTCTTGTCGTGCCTGCGGGTTCGGCCTTTCCTGACTAACTGGTTAAAAGTCGGCAAAAAATCTACTCCTATATAAAAAAAAATAGATTGGCTTCATCCCGAAGGGAAATAATCTCGAGACGAATTACGCCGATAATAGCAAAAATGCCATTCTATGTCAAGGATTTTGAGGAAGTTAGCCGATCTTTCCGCTCTGGGCCGAAGCCTCGATTTCCGGCTGCTCTTCTACCCCGGTCGACTCCTTCAGTTCAACATCGCGGTAGAACTTGTATCCCGTTCCTGCGGGGATGAGCCGGCCCATGATGATGTTCTCCTTCAGTCTCCTCAAATAATCCACTTTTCCGTACAGGCTGGCCTCGGTCAGAACGCGGGTCGTCTCCTGGAAAGAGGCCGCGGCGATGAAGCTGTCGGTACTCAAAGCGCTCTTGGTGATACCCATGAGGAGGGGCCGGGCCTTGGCCGGCTTCCCGCCTTTTTTCATGATCTTCTCGTTTTCCTCCTGAAAGACGAACTTATCGACCTGCTCGTCAACCAGCAACTCGGTGTCACCGACCTCCTCGACCTTGACCCAGCGGAGCATCTGCCGGATGATGACCTCGATATGTTTGTCGTTGATGGTCACGCCCTGGAGACGGTAAACCTCCTGGACTTCCCGAAGCAGGTACTCGGCCAGTTCCTTCTCTCCCAGGACCCGGAGGATGTCATGGGGGTTGACCGGTCCGCCCATAAGGGGCGTGCCGGCATGTACGCGCTCTCCCTCGCCGACGGACAGATGCGCACCCTTGGGAATGAGATACTCCTTTTCTCCGCCTTTCTCACTCGTAACCGACAGCTTGCGATAGCCCCTGACCAGCCCGCCGAACTGGACGCCACCATCAATCTCTGAGATGACGGCCGGATTCTTCGGCCGCCGGGCTTCGAACAGTTCTTCGGCACGGGGCAATCCGCCCGTGATGTCCTTGGTCCGGGCGACCTCGCGTGGGATCTTGGCCAGGACGGTGCCGGCGTGGACTTTGCCACCCTCCTTGATCTCCAGAGTGGCCCCGGAAGGCAAATAATAGCGCCGCAGCAGAACGGGTTTCTCTTTACCGTCCCGACCCTTCTCCTTTTGGGTGGCGTGGACGATCTCGATCCGGGGCTGCATTTTCTCGTCCTTGGGCTCGATGATGACCTGGGTGATCAATCCGGTGAACTCGTCCTGGATCTCCTCCATGGTGACCCCGAGCACGACATCATGGAACTCGGCGATGCCGCTGTCCTCGGTCAGAATGTAAGTGTTAAAGGGATCCCATTCGGCAAAGGGCTGCCGCGCCTTGATGGCGTCTCCGTCCTTGACGAAGACGCGGGCGCCATAAGGGACTTGATAATGTTCGATTTCGCGGGAGCGGTGGTCCAGCACAGCGATGTTGGCGTTCCGGTTGACCACCACCAGCTGACCCTCCTTGTTCAAGACCCCCTTCAGGTTATTGAATCGGATCGTGCCGTCGTTCTTGGCCTCGAGTTTCGACCTCTCCGCGCCGCGCATGGCGATCCCACCGACGTGGAAGGTTCTCATGGTCAATTGCGTACCGGGCTCGCCGATCGACTGGGCGGCGATGATGCCGACGGCCTCACCTAGCTCGGCCATGGAACCGCTGGACATATTGCGGCCGTAACAGAGCTGACAGACGCCCCGCTTCGCCTCACAGGTCAAGACGGAGCGAATGCGGACCCGCTCGATGCCCAGGATCTGGAACTGCTGGGCGATCGCGTCGGTGATCTCCTGGTTATGGGCAACGATCACTTCGTTGGTGTCGGGATGGATGATTTTCTCCATGGCGATCCGGCCGATGATCCGGTCGGTGAAGGGCTCGATGATCTCCCCGTTCTCGACGATGGCCGTGATGTTGATTCCCTTGAGCGTTCCACAATCGCGCTCGTCGACGATAACTTCCTGGGCCACATCAACCAGCTTGCGCGTCAGATAGCCGGAGTTGGCCGTTTTCAGGGCCGTGTCCGCCAATCCCTTCCGCGCGCCGTGCGTGGAGAGGAAGTACTCCAGGACGCTCAGCCCTTCCCTCAGGTTGGAGACGATCGGAGTCTCGATGATCTCACCGGAGGGCTTGGACATCAGTCCGCGCATCCCGGCCAGCTGCCGGATCTGCTGTTTGTTGCCGCGCGACCCGGAGTCGGCCATGACAAACAGCGGGTTGAGCTCGCGCCCCTCCAGGCTCATCTTCTTCATCTCGTCAATCATGGCGTTGGAGATTCGATCGGTCACGGCGCTCCAGATCTCGACGGCGCGATTGAAGCGCTCACCGGCGGAAATCGTCCCGTCGCGGTAGAGTTTCTCGATGTCCTGGACATCCTTTTGGGCCCTGTCGACGAGGTCCTTTTTTTCCTTGGGAATGACAAAATCATCGATGCCGAGGGAGAAGCCGGCCAGGGTGGCATAGAGGAACCCGGTCTCCTTCATCCTATCCAGGATCCCGATCGTCTGTTTAAGGCCGACCTTGAGATAGGTCAAAGTGACCAGGCTTTCTATCCCCTTCTTCCTCAACATCCCGTTGATGAAAGGGACCTCCCGGGGCAGGATGCTGTTGAAAATGATCCGGCCTGGAGTGGTCTCCACCAAGGCGTTCTGGATATCGGTCACCGGGCAGGTCATAACCGCCTGGTCGTCGTAATAGGTGGCCAGGTTCATGAACGGTCCCCTGAACCTCAACTTGATCCGAGCTTGCAGGGCGACCTCCCTGTTCTCCAGGGCCAGCAAGACCTCCTCGGGGGAAGAGAAAATCCGGCCCTCTCCGGGAAGGCCTGTTTTTTCCAGCGTCAGATAATAGCATCCGAGGACCATGTCCTGGCTGGGAATGGTCAGCGGCCGCCCGTGGGCCGGAGAAAGGATATTGTTGGTAGATAGCATCAGCGTTTGGGCTTCGATCTGGGCCTCGACGGAGAGCGGGATGTGAACGGCCATCTGGTCGCCGTCGAAATCGGCGTTAAAGGCGGCGCAGACGAGCGGATGGATCTGGATGGCCTTGCCCTCGATCAGGATGGGTTCGAAGGCCTGGATACCGAGCCGGTGAAGCGTGGGAGCGCGGTTGAGCAGGATCGGATGCTCTCGGACCACCTCCTCCAGGTAATCCCAGACTTCGGGCCGTTCCGCTTCGTGCCATTCCCGGGCGATCTTGACGCTCGGGACCAGGCCCTCTTTCTCCAACTTATGGAAAATGAACGGTTTGAAGAGTTCCAGGGCCATCTTTTTCGGAAGCCCGCACTGGTTGAGTTTAAGCTCAGGCCCGACTACGATGACGGACCGGCCGGAATAATCGACCCGCTTTCCCAGCAGGTTCTGGCGGAACCGCCCCTGTTTTCCGCGCAGCGCTTCGCTCAGTGACTTGAGCGGCCGGCGGTTGGCTCCGAGATGGACGCGACCTCTCTTCCCGTTGTCGAAGAGGGCGTCCACGGCTTCCTGGAGCATCCGTTTCTCGTTGCGAATGATGAGCTCGGGAGCCTTGAGCTCGATCAGCTTTTTGAGGCGGTTGTTCCGGTTGATCACCCGCCGGTAAAGGTCGTTCAGATCGGAGGTGGCGAACCGCCCTCCGTCCAGCCTGACCAAGGGACGAAGGTCGGGCGGGATGACGGGGACAACCTTGAGGATCATCCACTCCGGTCGGTTTCCGGACTTCCTCAGCGCCTTATACACCCGGAGCCGCTTGGCGGTGCGCAGCTTCCTCTGCTGAGAGGTCTCCTTCTTCATCGTCTTGCGCAGGCGTTCGGACTCTTTGTTGATGTCGATCTTAGTGAGCAGGGTGTCGATGGCCTCGGCGCCGATCCCGACTTCAAACTTGTTGCCGTATTTCTCCTGGGCCTCTTTCAACTCCTCTTCGGTGAGCAGCTGCCTCTCCTTGAGCGGCGTGTTGCCGGCATCAAGGACGATATTGGACTCGAAATAGAGGACCTTCTCCAAGTCCTTGATGGAGAGGTCGAGAACCAGTCCGATTCGGCTCGGCGGGCTTTTAAAAAACCAGATGTGGGCCACCGGTGAAGCCAGCTGGATGTGGCCCATCCGCTCCCGCCGGACCTTGGACTTGGTCACCTCGACGCCGCAGCGCTCGCAGATGATGCCGCGGTATTTCATCCGCTTGTATTTGCCGCAGAGGCACTCGTAATCGTTGATCGGGCCGAATATTTTGGCACAGAAAAGGCCGTCCTTTTCCGGTTTGAAGGTCCGGTAATTGATGGTCTCGGGCTTGGTGACTTCACCCCAAGACCAGCTCTTGATTTTCTCCGGGGAAGCGATGCTGATCCGAACCCGGTCAAAATCGATCCTCGCCTTGGCCGACACGTTCGGTCTGACTTCCATTACCGTTCTCCTTTGATGGCCGGGACCTCGATCCCCCAGGGCAAGATCTCATCCCTCTCGGCCTTTTCCAGTTCGACGTTCAGGCAAAGGCTCTGCAGCTCACGGATGAGGACGTTGACCGACTCCGGCAACCCGGGCTGGAAGTCCAGGTCACCCTTGACGATGGCTTCGTAGATCTTGGCCCGTCCCTCGACATCGTCGGACTTGACGGTCAGAAGTTCCTGGAGAGTGAAGGCGGCGCCGTAGGCCTCCAGCGCCCAGACTTCCATCTCTCCGAAGCGCTGTCCACCGAACTGGGCTTTCCCGCCCAGGGGCTGCTGAGTGATCAAGCTATAAGGCCCGGTCGACCGGGCATGGATCTTGTCATCAACGAGATGATAGAGCTTCATCATGTAAATGGACCCGACGGTGACCTCCTGGGCCAGGAGCTCTCCCGTCATCCCGTCGCAGAGCGGGGTCTTTCCTGTTTTAGGCAGGCCGGCTTTCTTGAGGAGTTCCTTGATCTCTCCTTCCGTAATGCCGTCAAAAACCGGAGTGTCGACCCAGAGGCCGAGCTTGTCGGCCGCCCAGCCGAGATGGGTCTCCAGGATCTGTCCGACGTTCATCCGTGATGGAACGCCCAGCGGGTTAAGGACGATCTCCACCGGAGTGCCGTCGGACAGACGGGGCATGTCCTCCTCGGGCACGATCTTGGCGACGATGCCCTTGTTGCCATGACGCCCGGAGATCTTGTCTCCGACCGAAAGTTTTCGCTTCATGGCGATATAGACCTTGATCGCCTGGATGACGCCGGGAGAGAGCTCATCCCCCTTTTTCAGGGCATCTACCTTCTCTTTAAATTCTGTCCTGAGGGCATCGATTTGGCGCCGGACTTTTTTCTCAATGTCCTTGATCTTCCAGTCGCGGTCCTCGTTGCTCCTGAGCTTCAGCTTGGAGTAGTCCTCGGGATCGATGCCGTCGAGGACCTTCTCGGTCAGCTTGGTGCCTTTGGTGAGCGGGAGGCTGGAGATTTTCTGATCCTTCTCGACGACCTCGCCTTTGAGATAGGCCCTGACCCGCCGCCATTTCTCCCCTTCGAGGATGCTGATCTCGTCCTCGAGGTTGCGTTTCATTTTGGCGATTTCTTCTTTCTCGATAACCTTGGCCCGCGGTCCTTTTTCGCCCCCCCTCCGGGAAAAGATGCGGACGTCGATGACGGTTCCTTCGACTCCCGGGGAGCAGTAGAGCGAAGCATCCTTCACGTCCAGGGCTTTCTCTCCGAAAATCGCCTTGAGCAGCTTCTCCTCGGGCGAGAGCTGCGTTTCCCCCTTGGGAGCGACCTTCCCGACCAGGATGTCCCCCGACTTCACGTAGGCCCCGATCCGGACGATCCCATTTTCATCCAGGTTGCGGAGCAGGTTCTCGGGCACGTTGGGGATATCCCGGGTGATCTCCTCGGGACCGAGTTTGGTATCCCGGGCTTCGATCGTCTCTTCGACGATGTGGATCGACGAGAAGACGTCCTCCTTGATCAGCTTTTCGCTGACGATGATGGCATCCTCGAAGTTGTACCCGCGCCAGGGCATAAAGGCGCAAATGACGTTCCTCCCGAGGGCCAGCTCGCCCTTGTCAGTACAGGAGCTGTCGGCCAGGACCTGTCCCCGCTCCACCCGATCGCCCTTGCGGACGATCGGCTGGTGGTTGATGCAGGTATTCTGGTTGGTCCGGAGGAACTTGGTCAGAAGATAGAGGTCGGTTCCGACCTCGTGTTCTTTAGAATTTTCCTTCTCGTCGACCCGGATCAGGATCCGCTCGGCGTCGACGAACTCGACGACGCCGGTCCGCTGGCAGATGATGACGTCACCCGATCCCTTGGCGACGAGGTATTCGATCCCGGTCCCGACGCGGGGGGCCTCGGGACGAAGCAGCGGGACGGCCTGCCGCTGCATGTTCGATCCCATCAGGGCGCGGTTGGCGTCGTCGTGTTCAAGGAAGGGGATCAGGGCGGCCGATAGGGATACGAGCTGCTTGGGGGAAACGTCGATGTATTCGACCTGATCCCTGGGGACGACTTTAGAATTGCCGGCCTGTCGGGCGCTGACGTATTCGTTGACGAAGCGTCCGGTCTCGTCAAAGGGCGCATTGGCCTGGGCGATGGTGTATTTTTCCTCCTCCCAGGCCGTCAAGTAGAAACAGTGAGGCTCGACAACGGGGAGCTGTCTATACTTCCCTTTCTTGATCTTTTCGACCGTCTTCAGGATGTCGCTTTTCTCTATGACCTCGCCGATCTTGTAGGGACCGTCGCCGGGATGAACGATCCTGACGTAATCGATGATCCGGCCGCCTTTGACCTCCCGGTAGGGCGTCTCGATAAACCCGTAATCATTCACCCGAGCATAGCAGCTCAGCGAAGAAATGAGGCCGATGTTCGGACCTTCCGGCGTTTCCACCGGACAGATCCGGCCGTAATGTGAGTTCTGGATATCGCGAACCTCGAACCCGGCCCTCTCCCGGCTCAGTCCGCCCGGACCGAGAGCGCTCAGGCGTCTTTTGTGGGTAATTTCGGCAAGGCTGTTGATCTGGTCCATGAACTGGGAGAGCTGGGAGCTTCCGAAGAACTCTTTGAGGGCGGCGATGACGGGCTTGGAATTGATCAGGTCCTGAGGCATGGCCGAGGTCAGGTCGGAGCTGATGGTCATCTTCTCTTTGATCGTCCTCTCCATGCGGGTCAGGCCGATACGAAAGGCGTTCTCGACCAGCTCGCCGACTGACCGGACCCGACGGTTGCCGAGATGATCGATGTCGTCGACCGTCCCCTCTCCTTGCCGGAGGCGGAGCAGGTACTTGATGACATCGACATAGTCCAGAGGCTGGAGGACCTTCTCTTCGAGCGAGGTCTTCCGGCCGAGCTTGATGTTGAACTTCAGCCGACCTATGCGGGAAAAGTTATACTTCTGGGAATTGAAAAAAAGATTGTGAAAGAGGTTGTGGGCGCTTTCCATGGTATGGGGTTCGCCCGGCCTCAACTTCCGGTAGATCTCGGCCAGAGCCTGACTGCTGTCCTTGCGCAGGTCCTTCTTGAGGGTATTGCTGATAATCATCCCCGTCTGGTCCTGCTCAGGGAAGAAGACCTCGAAGGGCTCGCCGCGGCCGCTGAGGAGGTCGAGCTGGACATCGCCCAGCTCCTCGTTCGTCTTGACCTTTCCCTTGATCGAGCTCAGGGAAAACGCCCCCTGAAGATCCTTCTTGAAGAGGGGCACCCTGGTGACTCCCTTCTCCTTGAGCTCCTGGATGATCTCGGGAGTGAGCTTTTTCCGGGCAGGAACGAGGACTTTTCTGGAGTTCGGGGCGGAGATATCTTCGGCCGTCGTCTTTCCCGCCAGGTCGTCCGAAAGTTCCCAAAAGAGCCGGCCGTCCTCGGGGATGATCTTGAAAACGCGGTAAAACAGGCGGCTGATCTCCTCATCCGAACCGAACCCGAGGGCCCGCAAGAACACCGAAGCCAGGAATTTCTTTTTCCGGTCCAGGCGGACGTAGAGGATATTCTTGGAATCGTATTCAAACTCGACCCAGGCCCCCCGGTAAGGGATGATCTTACCGATGAAGAACCCTTTGGTCTCTCCGGGACGGAAAAAGACGCCGGGCGAACGCTGGAGCTGGCTGACGACAACACGCTCGATGCCGTTGAAGATGAACGTCCCTTTGTCGGACATCAGGGGGATGTCCCCGAAATAGACCTCTTGCTCCTTGATATGCTTGAGCCTCTTGGACTTGGTGTTGGCATCCTTCTCCCAAGAGATCAGACGGACCTTCAGCCGCAGCGGGACGGAATAGGTATAGCCCTTCTGGATACATTCGTTCGGGCTATATTTGAGCTTCAGCCTCACCCTGTCCCCGCAGTGTTCACACGTCGGGACCACGATCTTCTTCATGGTACCGCAATAGGGACAGATCTCCTTTGCGGTCAGCTCCACCTCGACGGGAAGAAGGGTGTCGCAGGACTTGCAGCGGGCCCGGGAATTCTCGACTCCCTTCAGCCGTCCGCACTTGCATTCCCAGTTCCCGATCGAATAGCTGATGAAGTCGAGCGCCGTGGTCTCCTTGAAGTCGGAGATGGGAAAAACGTCCTTGAAGGCGGACTGCAAGCCCGTGTCCTTTCGCTCCTCGGGCAACAGGTCCATTTGCAGGAACTCAGCATAGGACTGCCGCTGGATGGCCAAAAGATCGGGCATCGGAAATTGCGTCCCGATCTTGGAGAAATCGGTCCGCACGATGCGATGGTTGCTGATTGCGGATTCCTTTTGCATGTTAACCCTCAAACAAGAGTCGTTTTCATCATCCCTCACAATAAAGGGACTGCCGTCAGTCTAGGGCTCACTGCAGTTCGACGGTCGCTCCCATTTCTTCGAATTTCGCTTTGATCGACTCGGCCTCTTCCTTGTTCACATTCTCTTTGACCGGCTTGGGGACCGAGTCCACCAGATCTTTGGCCTCTTTCAGGCCGAGGCTGGTGATCTCGCGGACGATCTTGATGACGTTGATCTTCTTGTCCCCGGCGCTCTTGAGCACGACCGTGAACTCCGTCTTGACTTCTTCGGCCGGGGCTTCCGCTCCCGGCGCGGCCGCACCCGGCATGGCCATGGGAACGGCGGCGCTGATTCCGTAGCGGGTCTCGAACTCCTTGATGTAGTCGGCCAGCTCCAACACGGTCAGACCGTCCAGATGCTCGAAAAACTGTTCCTTGGTGAGTTTGGTTGCGTCTTCTTTCGCTTTGGTCATTTTTACCTCCGACCTATTTTTTTTCTTTGAATTGACTCAACAACCGGCCCATCTGAGACAGGGGGGCCTGCCAGGTCCTTAGGAGCTGCGCGAGGGGAAAGGCCATCAAATAGCCGATCTTTCCGAGCAGTCCTTCTCGGGATCCCAGTTTGCAGACCTCGTCAAATCGCTCCGGCGGGAGCAGTTGTCCCTCAATGAGTCCCCCCTTAAAGGTCATGACTTTGTTCTGAACGGAAAACTCCTTGAGCAGCCGGGCCAGTTTTACGGGATCTTCGACGGCCAGAGCCGCGGCCGTCGGCTTCTGGAGATAGGCCCGGAATTCCTGGGGGAATTCCTCCTTCAGAGCGCGCCCGGCCAGCCGATTCTTGAGGACCTTGAATTCATACGAATTCTTCTTCAGGAGCTTCCTCAGGGCGACCGCCTGGGAGACCTTCATGCCGGTGTAATCCAGGAGAAAGATGGTCTTATGACGATGGAAGTCCTCCTCCCAATTCTTAACCGCTTGGACTTTCGCGTCTCGCTTCACCGTTCGTCTCCTATTTTTCCAGAATGGCCTCGGAGATCCTGAAGCTGGGTCCCATGGTCGACGAGATGGACATGGTCCGGATGTACTTGCCCTTGGCGGCGGCAGGCTTAGCCTGGACGACGGCCTGGATGTAAGTCCGGATGTTTTCTATCAGCTTCTCCTCCGGGAAAGAGATCTTGCCGACCGTGGAATGGAGGATGGCCGTCTTGTCGACGCGAAACTCGACCTTTCCGGCTTTGGTCTCCTCAACGGCTTTCTTGATATCGAATGTCACCGTCCCCGACTTGGGGTTGGGCATCAGCCCCTTGGTGCCGAGAATCCGACCCAGCTTGCCGACCCCTCTCATCACGTCAGGGGTGGCGATGACGACGTCGAAATCGATCCAGCCTCCAGCGATCTTCTCGATCAGTTCCTCGCCTCCGGCGTGGGCCGCCCCGGCCTCCTCGGCTTCCTTGATCTTCTCCCCCGAGGCGATGACACAGATCTTCTTCGTCTTTCCGGTCCCGTGCGGGAGAACGACGATTCCCCGGACCATCTGGTCGGAATGCTTGGGATTGACCCCCAGGCGCATGGCAATGTCCACGGATTCGTCGAACTTGGCGTAGCCCGCTTTTTTCAAGAGGCTGACCGCCTCCTCGAGACTGAACTCCGACTGCCCGACCAGCTCTTTGGATTTGACGTACTTCTTTCCTCGCTTACTCACTGACGATCTCCAATCCCATATTCCTGGCGGTGCCTTCGATGATCCTCCTGGCCGCCTCCAGATCGCTGGCGTTGAGGTCGGGGAGCTTCACCCGGGCGATGTCCTCGATCTGCTTCCGCGTGACCCGGCCGACTTTTTCTTTGTTCGGCGCACCCGAACCTTTGGCGATGCCGGCGGCCTTCTTCAGAAGATAGGAGGCCGGAGGGGTTTTGAGCTCGAAAACAAAGCTCTTGTCCTTGTATACCGTGATGATCACCGGGATGATCGACCCTTCCTCCATCCCCCGGGTCTTCTCGTTGAACTGACGGACGAAATCCATGATGTTGACGTTGTGCTGGCCCAGAGCCGGGCCGACCGGGGGCGCCGGGCTGGCCTGACCGGCGGCTATCTGCAACTTGATTCGAGCGGTCACTTCCTTTGACATCCTCTCCTCCTATAGCTTCTCCACCTGCAGAAACTCCAGTTCCACGGGAGTCGAGCGGCCGAAGATCGTGACCAGCACCTTGAGCGTGTTCTTCTCGTGATTGACCTCTTCTACGATCCCGTTGAAATTGAAGAACGGGCCGTCGATGATCCGGACGGCCTCCCCCTTCTCGAAGGAATGCTTGGGTTTGGGTTTTTCGGAAGTCGTTTCCATATGCTCGACGATCTGTCCGACTTCATCCCGGTTGAGCGGTGAAGGCTTCCTCCCCGAACCGACGAAGCCCGTCACCTTGGGGGTCTCGCGGACGAGGTGCCAGTTCTCGTCGCTCATTTCCATCTCGACCAGGATATATCCCGGATACGACCTCTTGGTGGAAACGACCTTTCGTCCGCCCTTGATCTCGATGACATCCTCGGTGGGGATGATGATCTGCCCGAACTGATCCTCGAGGTTCAGCTCGATGGCCCGCTGGCGGATCGATTCGGCCACGAATTTTTCGAACCCGGAATAGGTGTGAACGACATACCAATTCTTGGTCATTTTGCGAACCTGTTCAGCCGAAGAACGCCTTGATCTTCAGGAGGACGTAGGAAAAGACGGCGTCCATGAAATACAGATAGAAGCCGAAGAAGACCATGGCGATGATGACCACCACGGTGGTGTTGTAAACCTCGTTGCGAGAAGGCCAAGTGACCTTCTTGATCTCGGACCGCACCTCTCTCAGAAAATTGGAGAGGCGCTTGTACCATCTGACTTTTTGTTCCATGGGCAATCTCTCTTCAAGTCACGATCCGTTCTGAGCTCATGCCTCCTTTGATCTGAGGGAGTGCGTGCTTTGCTGCTGCTCTCTTCTCAACAGAAGCAAGGGCAGGTGAGGCAGGACTCGAACCCGCAACCTGCGGTTTTGGAGACCGCTGCTCTAACCAGTTGAGCTACTCACCTTCCCGACGTTATTCCTTCCCTATTTTATCTGAATCGCCATCTCAAGCCCGGCCGCGGCTTACTTCACTTCCTTGTGAAGTGTGTGCTTCCGGCAGAACTTGCAGTATTTCTTGGTTTCCAGACGCTCGGTTTGGATCTTCTTGTTCCGCGTAGACGTGTAGTTCCGGCGCTTGCACTCCGTACACTGCAAGGTGATCAGTTCTCTCATTCTGCTTTCGGATCACTCGAGAATCTCGGTCACCGACCCGGCGCCGACCGTTCGTCCGCCCTCCCGAATCGCAAACCGCAGCCCCTTCTCCATGGCCACGTCCGTGATCAGCCCGATCTCCAGGTTCACGTTGTCCCCGGGCATCACCATCTCCACGCCCTGCGGCAGCTTCACCGACCCCGTCACGTCCGTCGTCCGAAAATAAAACTGCGGCCGATACCCCGTGAAAAACGGCGTGTGCCGTCCCCCCTCCTCCTTCTTCAACGCGTAGATCGCCGCCTTGAACCGCCGGTGCGGCGTGATCGACCCCGGCTTCGCCAACACCATTCCCCGCTCCACCTCCGTCTTCTCCGTCCCCCGCAGCAATACTCCTATGTTGTCCCCCGCCATCCCTTCGTCCAATAGCTTCCGGAACATCTCCACCCCGGTCACCACCCGCTTCCGCGTCTCCCCAAATCCCACTATCTCCACCTCTTCTCCCACCTTCACCTTCCCACGGTCCACTCTCCCCGTCACCACCGTCCCCCGTCCAGATATCGTGAATATGTCCTCAATCGGCATCAAAAACGGCTGGTCCAACAACCGCACCGGCTGCGGGATGTGCTTGTCCACCGCCTCCATCAACTCCAGAACCTTCTTGTTCCACTCAAACTCCGGATCCCCGTCCGACTCCATCGACTTCAGCGCGCTCCCCCGGATGATCGGCGTCTTGTCCCCCGGAAACTCGTACTTCGTCAAAAGCTCCCTCACCTCCAGCTCCACCAAATCCAATATCTCCGGGTCGTCCACCAAGTCCACCTTGTTCATGAACACCACGATCGCCGGCACGTTCACCTGCCGCGCCAATAAAATGTGCTCCCGTGTCTGCGGCATCGGCCCGTCGTCCGCCGCCACCACCAGAATCGCCCCGTCCATCTGCGCCGCCCCGGTGATCATGTTCTTGATGTAGTCCGCGTGCCCAGGACAGTCAATGTGCGCATAATGGCGGCTGGCCGTCTCGTACTCAATGTGCGCAATCTGAATCGTCAGCCCCCGCTCCTTCTCCTCCGGCGCGTTGTCAATCTGATCGTACGCCTGGTACTGGATCTTCGGGTTCATCTTCGATAAAATCTTCGTGATCGCTGACGTCAGCGTCGTCTTCCCGTGATCCACGTGCCCGATCGTCCCAATGTTCAAATGCGGCTTCGTCCTCTCAAACTTCGCCTTCGCCATTCTTGACCTCCTTGCGGCTGAATTAAAGGCAGCTTGTATTCGCTAAGCCCACGACCAGAGTTGAACTGGTGACCCCATCCTTACCAAGGATGTGCTCTACCAACTGAGCTACGTGGGCTTCCCAACCCGCGGATAAGCGGGAAACGGGATTCGAACCCGCGACCAACGGCTTGGAAGGCCGATGCTCTACCACTGAGCTAGTCCCGCACAAGTGGGCAGGGAAGGATTCGAACCTCCGAAGCGTTTCCGCAGCGGGTTTACAGCCCGCCCCATTTGGCCACTTTGGTACCTGCCCATAGAGGGGTCCACTCGCCCATCGTCCCAGCCGGATGAGCAGGGTTTTCATCGGGCTCATCCCCGAGCCAGAGCCAGCGAAGGGATTCGAACCCCCGACCCGCTGATTACAAATCAGCCGCTCTACCAACTGAGCTACGCTGGCGCATATGACACTCTGAAAATGCATCAAGGCGACGCTTCCAGCCTAAAAAAAAGAGAAATCATGAAGCGGAGAACAAATATACCTTCTCTTTCCCGGCTCTAGCAGATTACAGTTTTTAGAAAAGCAGGAATTAAATAAATACGGCCATTATACTAGAGGAAACCCCTATTTTTGTCAAGAGAGCGCATCGAGTCATCTAAAATGTTACCGAAGGAGGATATGTCTTGTCATTTAAAAATGTTACCGTAGCTGGCGGGAGAAAAGAGAGCTTTCTGGTAGCCTAATCTTCTCGAGAGAGGAGGTTAGGAC
>JBAQGA010000194.1:0-20474 GCA_049287565.1 Candidatus Aminicenantales bacterium | reverse complement strand
CCCCCTTCCCAGATCAGTTTTCTGACGGAGGGAACCGACGGGACTGGTTCCCCGGGGTGCGGGGGCTAGGGGTGGCTTCCTACGCCCAATGGAATCACGGAAAAAGAAAGGTTTGCGCCCGCCCGCCGCGGATTGACTTTTAAGCACTGATTCCATAGAATGCAGCCACTTTTCTATGGACGATTCCAAAATTGGGCTCTTCTCCCGGATTTTTCAAACCCATCCGCAACTCTTGGCTTCGGCCCCGGGCAGGATCAATATCATCGGTGAACACACCGACTACAACAACGGCTATGTCTTGCCGGCGGCCATTCACTTGAGGACTTGCTTCCTGGCAGCCCAGCGGCCGGATAGCCGGGTCCGAATCTGGGCCGATGATTTCCAACAGGAAGAAACGTTCGACCTCGACGTGATCTCTCCCTCCGAAGAATGCCGCTGGGCCAACTATATCAAGGGGATTTTCTGGGTTCTGAAGCAGGAAGGCCATCGACTCGGCGGCGTTAACGCCATGGTCTGGGGGGAGGTCCCGCTCGAATCCGGGCTCAGCTCCTCGGCCGCCCTGGAGGTCAGTGTTATCAAGGGATTGAGTTCGCTTTTCGGTATCGACCTTCCCGGCGTACGCTTGGCCAAGCTGGCCCAAAAGGCGGAGACTGATTTTGTCGGTGTTCAATGCGGGCTGATGGACCAATTCATCTCCGTCTTCGGGAAGAAGGATAGCGCCCTGTTTCTCGACTGCGAAACCTTGGACTTTGCCCTTTTGCCTCTCCACCTAGAAAAGGCCGGCCTCGGAATTTTGGTCTACGACACCAAGGTTCGCCGCGAGCTGGCCTCATCGGAATACAACCGGCGGCGTCAGGAGGCCGCTCGGGCCCTTGAGGTCCTCCGGGAAAAAGGTGTGCGCTCCTATAAGGAAGCGACCGTTGAGCGGCTCGAAGAGGCCCATCGAGGAATGGGCGATACGCCTTTTAAAAGGGCCAGGCACGTCATCACCGAGAACGAGCGTGTTTGTAAAGCCGTGGAAGCGCTCCGGAGAGAGGACTTTTGTGGCCTGGGTGACCTCTTGTTTAGATCCCACCGGAGTCTGCGGGACGACTATGAAGTCTCCTGCCCGGAGCTCGACCTTCTTCATGATGTCGGGAGAGGATTCGCCGGTTGTCTGGGAGCACGGCTGGTCGGGGCCGGGTTTGGCGGCTCGGGTATTGCGCTCCTTGAGAAACAAACGATAGAGGATTTCCGAAAAAGGATGCTGGCCGAGGCGGCGGAGCACGGGTTTCCTAGGCCGGAGTTTTATGAGGTCGCCATCGGCGAAGGGGCCAGTGTATCGCGGCTCGATAAACCGGAGAGCGTCTGATCGGATATCAAGAATGGGACGTTTTCTGAACCGACATATAAAGGAATTTTCCCTTCTTCTATTATGGGGCTGCTGTCTCGGGATGTTGCCGGCGCAGTCGTCCGAAAACCCGGCACGCTTGAAAATTGTGACCAGCGTCTTCCCCCTGCGGGAATTCGCCAGAGAGATCGCCGCCGACAGGGCGGAAGTCAGCCTGCTGCTCCCCCCGGGAGCCGGTGTCCACACCTGGCAACCCCGGGCCAGCGATATTATTCGCCTATCTTTAGCCGACCTCTTCATCTATGTCGGGGAGGGGCTGGAGCCGTGGATCCCCGACCTGCTCAAGAGCCTTTCTGCGCCCGGGCTCAGGGTCTTGGCCCTGGCCGGCTCCTTGCCTTTACAAGAGCAGGGGGAAGGAGACCAGGAAAAGAGACACGACCCTCATGTCTGGCTGGATTTCGGTCTGGATTTGATCATCGTCGATCATATCACCGCACTGCTCTCGGAAATCGATCCCGCCAACGCGCCCGCCTTCCGGGAGCGCGCGGGACGTTTAAAAGAAAGGATCCAGATACTCGATTCCGCCTATGCGCGAGCGCTCGACCGCTGCGCCAGCCGGACTCTCCTCATCGCCGGGCACGCCGCCTTCGGCTATTTGGCAAAAAGGTACGGATTGGACCAGATCTCGATCTATGGCCTCAGTCCTGATGCCGAGGCGACACCCAGCCGTCTGATGACCGCCATCGAATGGGGAAAAAAGAGCCGTATCAGGGCTGTTTTTACGGAAGCCAACGCCAGCCCGCGGATGGCCGCGGTGCTGGCCAAGGAGCTGCAGGTCGAGGTTTTGCCCCTTCATCCGGGAGCGAACCTGAACAGAAAAGAGTGGGAGTCCGGCCGGACTTTTTTTGATATCATGGAGGAGAACCTGGTGAATCTCAAGAAAGGCCTTGCCTGTGACTGAAGCCATGGAGCTCATCCGTGTCGAGGGCGTATCCTTCCAATTCGGTTCGGTTCCTGTCCTGGACAAAGTGAGTCTTTCTATCGTCCAAGGTGACTTCCTGGCCATCCTCGGCCCCAATGGTTCAGGGAAGACGACCCTGGTCAAGATCATCCTGGGACTGTTCCGACCGGCCCGGGGGCGGGTCGTCCTCATGGGTCGGCCGGTCGAGGAATTCGGGTCCTGGTCCAGGATCGGCTATGTTCCCCAGAAAGCCTCCTTTATCGATCCTTTCTTCCCAGCGACGGTGAGAGAGATCGTGGCCATGGGTCTTCTTTCCAACCGTCCGCGGGCAGGTCACAGAAAAAAAGAAGAGGAAAAGGCCATCACTCTCGCCCTTGAACGGGTCGGGATGGAGACTTTCAAGAACCGGCCGATCGGCGATCTCTCCGGAGGACAACAGCAGCGGGTGATCATCGCCCGGGCGATCGTGAACGCGCCCGAGCTGCTCTTCCTGGATGAGCCCACGGCGGGCGTTGATGCCGCAACGCAGGAGCATTTTTATGAAATACTTCACCATCTGAACGAGGCCCAGAGGATCACCATCATCCTGGTGACGCACGACATCGGGATCGTCAACAAGCATGTCAACAAAGTGGCCTGCCTCAACCAGAAGCTCGTCTACCACGGATCACACGCCGACTTCTGCCGGTCCGAGGCGTTCAAGTCCATGTTGGCGGCCGGCCACCTCGTCTCCCACATTCATTGATGAGGATAGTCTGATGGAAGCGCTCTTCAGCTACGGCTTCTTCCAGAGGGCCCTCCTGGCCGGTCTACTCGTCGCCCTCGCCTGCGCGATCCTCGGGATCTTCCTGCTTCTCCGTAAAGACGCCATGATCGGACATGGCCTGGCCCACGTCACTTTCGGCGGAGTCGCCCTCGGATTATTCCTGAATGTTCTGCCCCTGGCGACCGCCCTGGTTGTCGCCATCCTCGCGTCCTTGGCGATCATGAAGCTTAAAGAGAAGGCCGGGTTGCACGGCGACACGGCGATCGGCATCTTCAGCAGTGTGGGGATGGCCCTGGGCATCGCTCTTGCGACCATCGCCGGCCGCTTCAACGCCGACCTCCTCAGCTACCTCTTCGGTGACATCCTGTCCATCGACCGACTTGAGGTCGGCCTGTCTACGGCGCTGGCCGCCTCGGTCATCATCATTATCCTGGCCAACTACCACCGGTTGATGTACCTGACCTTCGACCAGGAATCCGCCAAAGCATCGGGGGTGAAGACGGCCCGTCTCGATCTTATCCTAACTGTTTTGACCGCGGTCACAGTGGTCCTGGGGATGAAGGTCGTCGGCATCCTGCTGGTCGCCGCTTTGCTCGTCATCCCGGCGGCGGCGGCGCTCCTGCTGGCCAAGAGCTTCAGGCAGGCGCTGATTTTCTCATCCCTGGTCGCTTCTCTGTCCGTTGTCATCGGACTGCTGGCTGCCTTCTACCTCGACCTTCCCGCCTCGGCGACCGTGGTCCTCCTGTCCTTTCTCTTCTTCGGAGTCTTTTTTATTCTGCGCAGGAGAAGAACCGTCTGATCCGCCTCAGTCGAGAAGCGTGGCCAACGTCCCCTTAAACACCGAATAGGCTTCTTCACCGTAAAGGCAGAAAACAACCTCTCTGGGATGCTCGTTTTCTCTCAAGAAGTCCCGGGTAAGGCGGAGCATGATCCGGCTGCATTTCTGGATGGGGAAACCATAGATGCCCGTGCTGATGGCCGGAAAAGCGAGACTCTGGATTTTCCTGTCCCTGGCGATCCGGAGGCAGCTCAGCGTCGCTCTGCTCAGCTTGGCTTCCTCTTCGCCTTCTCCGATGACGGGACCAACGGCATGAATGACGGACTTTGCTTTGAGGTTTCCGCCGCCTGTGATCACGGCTTGGCCCACTCCAATCGGCGCCAGCCGGTCACACTCCGCCTGAATCGAAGGTCCTCCGTAAGCTCGAACGGCGCCGGCGACGCCTCCTCCGAGCTTAAGCTGCGAATTGGCGGCGTTGACCACGGCTTCGACGTCAAGGAGGGCGATATTGCCTTCAACAATCTTGATCCTTGGCTTTGCCTTTGCCTTTCCGCTCATTCGTTTTCTCCTCCGGGTCGGATGACTATATTAACTAAAAAACAACCCCTTGAGAAGGCGCCGATTTGGACAAGTTTTTTGGCCCGACTGACGGAACTTCGAGAGGACCGGTCGCAGAAGGAGCGCAGGGCTAACTGGCGGCGGAGACGGCCACTTTATTCTTGCCGTTCTTCTTGGCCTCGTAAAGGGCCTCGTCGGCCAGCGCGATCAACTCATCCGAGCTCTGTCCGAATTCAGGGTAGGAAGTCACTCCGATGCTGATCGTAAACAGAATGTCCTCTTTGCGAGAATCCACCCGGAAGGGGTAGAGCGAAATCCTCTGCCTGAGCCGCTCGGCCAGGGCCCCGGCTTCTTCCTTATCGGTCTCAGGAAGGATGACGAGAAACTCCTCTCCGCCATAGCGGGCGGCGATGTCCGAGGGCCGGATGGTCTCGGTGATCAACTGGCTGAAATAACGAAGCAGGTGATCGCCGGCGCCGTGCCCATAACGGTCGTTCAGCTCCTTGAAATTGTCCAGGTCGATCATCAGCAAGCTCAACTCGTGGTCGTAACGCTTGGCCCGGTAGAATTCCTGCTCGAGCCTCTGGCGGATGTAGGCCCTGTTGAACAGCCCGGTCAACCCTTCGCGGATGATCATGCTGTTCATTTTCTCGCTGATGGCCAGGCCGCTCAGACAGATCAGCAGGATGATGACCATGCCGAACGCCAGGATGGACCGGCTCAGCGGACGGAAACCGATCTGCTCCCAATACTGCGGTATAAAGTCAGCCAACGAGGTGTGAATAAGGTACCCCACGGCCAGGATAATAATCGCCCATAGCCGGGTGCGCAGGCTTCGGGTGACGACGGGCAGGTGCGATCTCACTTCGGTCTTTCCTTCCTCGTATTCAATCTTGTCGGAAAGGCCGAATAAGGACAATAACCGAAACGGGTGAAACCCAGGGTGAATTTCGTTCTCGTCGGCTCACCGCAGGGGGTGAGGCCTCGTTAGTCAGGCTTTATCCAGAACCTGTTCGACCAGAGCTCGGACCTCTCCCCCGATCTGGACAGCCCTCTTCTTCAGTTCGTCCGCCTTCTTCGAAATCTCTTTCTTGAAGTTCTCGTCCTGGATGCCGGGCAAGTTGATCTTAACATTGTAATAAGCCCCTGCGGCTGCCGCCTCGGCGACCGCTGCAGCCACCCCGGCGTCGCTCAGTGAATTCCTGTTCCCTTTTTGAGCGACCGTCAGGGCAAGCTCCAGGAGGGGCCCGCATTCTTCCAAGACCCTCAAGGGGACGAGTGTCGCCTGCCGGGATGCTCTCTCAAGCGCCGTCTCTTTTTCCTTAGCCTGGTCCTCGCTGCTCTTGGGAAGACGGATGGCCTCCATGACCTTGTTGAAAGCACGGGTGTCCTCATCCACCGCCTGCAACAGGCCATCCTTCAGTTCCTGGGCTCTCAGAGCAACTTCCTTCATCTCCTCCGAGACCTCCTCGTAGCCCTTTTTTCCAACGGTCAGGTTGGCTACCATCGAGGACAACGCGGCCGATAGGGAAGCACAAAGGGCGGCCGCACTTCCCCCGCCGGGCGTCGGCGAGTCCAGGGAGACTTCGTCGGCAAATTCTCTCAGGCTGAGCCCAAGCAAGGAAGATCCGCCATCCTTGAATTGGTTTTCGATGATCTTCTTGTCCGCGTCGAACGGGGAGACATCGTTGAGCCCGAGCGAGATGACCGCCGTCCGAATCAGTTCGCCCGCAGGAATTCCGGGGCTTTTCCCTTGCTTTTCGAGATAGTAGCGGCCGGCCATGAGGAGGGCTTCCCTGGGGATCAGCCCCACAAGTTCGCTCCCCGTCACCCTCAGCCCGAGCTTGTCGGCCTCTCTGACGGCCTCGTCGAAGACGAGATGGACCGGAGTCCCTTTATAATTGGTGAAATTGATGGAGATTTGGGCAACACCATAGTCCTCGATATACCAGCCGACCGCCTTGACGTGTTTGAAACGGCCGGGAATATTGACGGCTTTGCCTTCGGCATCCCGAACGATGTTGCCCTCGGCGTCCCGCTGTGCCCGCCCGCTCTCTCTGAGGTTGAGGGCAATCTCGTGGGCAAGCCGGCGGTCCCGAGTATTCAGGTTGATGTTATAGGCGATGAGGAACTCGCGGGCACCGACAATGGTCGCTCCGGCCCCGGGATTGAAGACGGGATCGCCATAATCAGGCGACCACTGGGGGTCTTTGAGTTTTTCGGCAAGTCCTTCGTACTCGCCGGCACGGATGCTGGCCAGATTCCGGCGCTCCGGCTTCGTCGCCGCCTCCTCGTAAAGGAAGATAGGAATCCCGAGTTCTTTCGCCACCCGCTCACCGAGCTCCCGGGCGAGCCGGACACAGTCGTCCATGCTGACTCCAGAAACAGGCACAAAAGGACAGACATCCGTGGCTCCGATCCGGCTGTGCGCTCCCTTATGCTGCCGCATATCAATCAACTCGGCCGCTTTGCGGATCGCCCGGAAGGCCGCTTCTTTAACGCCTTCCGGTGAGCCGATAAAGGTCACCACCGTCCGGTTGGTCGATTCACCCGGGTCGACATCAAGGAGCTTGACCTCGGGGGTCCGCTCGATCTCCTGAGTGATGGTCCTGATTTTTTCCAGATCCCGGCCTTCGCTGAAATTGGGAACGCACTCCACGAGCTTCATTCCTCGACTCCTTTGATCAAAGTATAGAGAAGGACTCCTTTCAGATCGTAAACCTCCAGCCGATCGATATCACGAAGATGGTCGAGGAGAACGTCTTTGTCGCCGACGACGACAACCACCGGTCTCGGCTGGAAATATTTCTGAGCCACCTCGAATATCCGATCGGCATCAACCTGCATAATGCTGTCATAGAACCTGTTCCAGTAAGCATCTCCTAACGAAAAAGTGACCAGGTCGGCGACCCGCCGGCTGAACTCGCCCGGCCGACTGATCTGGACAGGAAAATGACCGATCAGATAGGATTTCGCCTGTTCGAGCTCAAAGGTCGAAACCTTCTCTCGGGAGACGCGGTCGAGTTCCAGGGTGATCTCGCCGATGGAGGCGAAGGCCGCCGAAGGGATGACCGTGGCGGTGACCACATAGGCTCCGCCGCTGCGGAAGAGATCCATCTCGCTGAAGGCATTGTACGCGTATTCTTTTTTTTCGCGGAGGTTCATGAACAGGCGGCTGAAAGGCGTTCCCCCGAGCAACTGATTGAGCACGGCAAAAGGGAAGGTGTCGGGATTGGCCAACGGAAAAATGACGTTTCCGACGATCAGAGTGGCCTCTTTGGCCCGGGGAAGATCCACGAAGCAAACCTTATTTTCATCTCGGACATCGGGAGAGGGGAGGGGGAGTCTTTCCACCTCTCTCCTGGGCCAGGTATTGAGAAAGTGGCTGACCTTGCGCACGGCAACGGCCAGGTTCAGATTGCCCGTCAGGACGAGCACGGCATTATTGGGCCGGTAATAGAGATCATAGAAGGACTGGATATCCTTTCTGGCAAAGCTCCTGAAAACGTCCTCGCTATAACAAAACTTGCGGTAAGGATGCTCTTTGAACAGGATCCGGAGGAGCTGTCGCCGACCGACGAACTCCGGATCCCGCTGCTTTTGCCGAAGGTCATAGAGGAGAATCCGTTTGAGGGCGACAATCTCGCGCTCGCCGAAATCCGGCTGGAGAACCATCAGGCTCAGAATTTCCATGGCCTGGTCCAAATAATCGTCCAGGAACTGGAAGGAGAAGCGGGAGCAATCGGGCGTCGTCGTGATGCTGAAAGTCCCGCCGATCGCCTCGATCCGTTCATCCAAGTCTGCCGCCGAGACCAGGGCAGATCCTCGACTCAACATCTCGGCCGTGAAGGAGGCCAGACCGGGCAGACCGTCCGGCGACTGGCTCTCGCCGGCCATAATGACGAGTTCAAGGCTGAAGAACGGCTGGTCGATTCGAGGAGCGACGGCGACCGTCAGCCCGTTCATCAGCGTCATGGATTCGATCTGGGGGAGCTGGAGTTCGAGCAAGGGGTCGGGGATGGGCGGCGATTTCCTGAAGCGTTCCTGAGCGGAGGACGATACCAGGAGGAGGAGAGCCCAACCGCAGACCCACCAAGCTTTCTTCATCTTGGCTCCACGTTCAAGACAACACTGTTCTCGGGGACAAGATAACGATTGACGATCCCGCGGACCTCGTAGGCGCTGACCCGCATGTATCTGGCCAGCTGCTGGGGGAGTCCCTCCAGACCAGGCGGCGAGAAGACCATCTCCGCCAGGAACAGAGCTCTATCTAATGGAGAGGCAAGGCGGTTAACATAATCCCGCTTGAACATATTCTTGGCCCTGGCCAGCTCCTCGGAAGAGACATCAACGACGCGGAGTTTGCTGAACTCGGATGAGATGCTCCTCTGAGTAAGCTCGACCATGGTCTTATTGTTGCTCATAGCGAAGAGCTTCATGACCGCCACGTCTTTCCGCTTCTCGACCCCGCCGCTCAGGTAGAGGGCCACGCCTTCCTTCTTGATCAGCTTTTTTTGCAGGCGGGCGCTCTTCCCCTTGAAAAGCAGGAAGTCCAAAATGGTCAGGACATAGTAATCCCGCGAAAAAGGTGGTGCGATCCGATAGCCCAGGTGAAAGGCCGGCGCGGGAGCCAGAGGTTCGACGCAGGACTGGACTACTGCCTCCTTTTCCGGAGGCCGGGGCGGCAGGAAGAGAGGCAGCTTCTTGCCCGGAGCGATGGTCTCGAAATATTTCTCCACCATCTCCCTGGTCTTGATGAAATTGATATTTCCGACCACGACAAGGACGGCATTGTTGGGGACATAATAGGTTTCGCAAAAAGCCCGGGCGTCTTCGACGTCCAGGCGAAATATATCCTCCTCCCTTCCCAGGATACTATGTCCGTGGGCGAAATCGGGATAGAGCAGACCGTCAAATACGAGCAGACTCTCCAGATATGGCTCGGCCGTCTTCCGCTGGACGATCCCGTCGAGGACGGCTTGTTTCGCCCGCTCCACCCTGGCCGCGTCGATCTCCAGCGTCTTCATCCGGTCGGATTCAAGCCAAAGAGCCAAGGCCAACTGGTTGGCGGGCACCGTCTGGTAGAAATAGGTGATGTCCTCCGTGGTGCTGGCGTTCGGCTCTCCACCAACCCGGTTGATAAAGCTGAGGTGCTGCAGCGGGCCGACGTTGAGCGATCCCATGAACATCATATTCTCGAGCAAATGAGCCAAGCCGGTCTTCCCCGGCTGCTCATGAAGGGACCCGGCCTGGTAGGCCAGCACGACCGAAACCAAGGGGAGGGAATCATCCTCTGAGAGGACCACCTGGAGTCCGTTCTTAAGAGCATAGCGCGAGAAAGGGAACGGAAATCCCGTCGTTTCTTGAGCGGACGCGGCGACCCAGCCAGCTGCCAAGAAAAGGCAAAGACCGGCCCCGACATATCGTTTCAGCGTCATTTTCTTATTCTGTCTTGGCGACATTTTCTAAAATAACACAAAGGCAATCAAAAATTCAATTTCTCCACCGCCGTTGAAAAACGGCGACATTTGATATAACATGCGGGTTTGCCAAAAGTCTGAATCGAGGAGGCCGAACATGAGCAAGGCCGGAAAGCATCTCTTTACCTCGGAGTCTGTAACCGAAGGACATCCGGACAAGATTTGCGACCAGATCTCTGATACCGTCCTGGACGACCTCATCGCCCAAGATCCCAATAGCCGGGTGGCCTGCGAGACCCTGGTGACGACAGGCCTCGTCTTGATCGCCGGGGAAATCACGACCAACGGCTATTGCGATTTCCAAAAGCTCGTCCGGAGCGTCATCCGGGACATCGGCTATACAAGGGCCAAATACGGATTCGACTACGAAACATGCTGCGTCATCTCATCGATCCACGAGCAATCACCCGATATTGCCGCCGGCGTCGATGAGACCACAGAGCACGAGCAGGGGGCCGGGGATCAAGGCATCATGTTCGGCTATGCCTGCCGGGAGACGGAGGAGATGATGCCCTTGCCGATCGTCCTCGCCCACCGGCTGGTCCGCCGTCTCGGCGAGGTCCGCCGGGACAAAACCCTGCCCTTCCTGCGACCGGACGGAAAATCTCAGGTGACCGTCGAGTATGAAGGCGATGTCCCCAAACGAGTTGAAGCCGTCGTCCTCGCCGCCCAGCACAACTCCACGGTCAATATAACCGACCTCCAAGATAGCCTCTTGAAAATGGTCGTCCGCAAGGTCATTCCCGCCGGGATGATCGATAAGAAGACCAAAATCATCATCAACGGAACGGGCCGGTTCGAGCAGGGCGGCCCTCTGGCCGATACCGGGATGACCGGACGCAAGATCATCGTCGACACATACGGCGGTGTGGGAAGCCACGGCGGCGGAAGCTTTTCGGGCAAAGATCCATCGAAGGTGGACCGCTCCGGCTCTTACACAGCCCGGTATGTCGCCAAGAACGCCGTCGCGGCCGGGCTGGCCGACAAGCTGGAGGTCCAGCTCGCCTATGCCATCGGCGTGGCCGAGCCCGTGTCGATCATGGTCGACACGTTCGGCACGGCCAAGATTCCCGAAGACAAAATCAAAGAATTGATCCGAGCGCATTTCGCCCTGAGGCCCAAGGCGATGATCAATGCTCTGGACCTGCTCCGGCCCATCTACCGGAAGACCTCGGTTTACGGGCATTTCGGCCGCACCGAGCCCGAATTCACTTGGGAAAAAATAGATAAGGCCCAAGCTTTGCGCCGGGATGCCGGGCTTCGCTGAGGGAAGGAAGAACATGGATTACGACGTTAGAGACCTCAAAATGGCCCCTCAGGGCCGGCTCAAGATCGAATGGGCGGGACGATTTATGCCCGTCCTCGATTCCATCAAGAAAAGATACGCGCGGGAGAAACCGCTGCGCGGGCTTCGGATCTCGGCCTGTCTCCATGTCACCAGCGAGACCGGCAATCTGATGGAAGCCCTGAAGCTGGGCGGCGCCGATGTGCGCCTCACCGCTTCCAACCCGCTGAGCACCCAGGATGACGTCGCCGCCGCCATGGTCAAGTCCTTGCACCTGCCCGTATTCGCCGTCAAGGGTGAGGACAACGCGACCTACTATCGGCACATCAACAAGGCCATCGATCATCATCCCCAGATCACCTTGGATGACGGGGCGGACCTGGTCAGCACCCTCCACTCCCGCCGCCGGGCGTTGCTCAAAAACGTCATCGGTGGGACAGAGGAGACGACCACCGGTGTCATCCGCCTGAGAAACATGGCCGCCAAAGGAGTCCTTGACTATCCCATCATCGCCGTCAATGACGCCAACACCAAGCATCTCTTCGATAATCGTTACGGAACCGGACAGAGCACGATCGACGGAATCCTCCGGGCGACGAACATCCTCCTCGCCGGTCTCCACTTCGTCGTCGCCGGCTATGGCTGGTGCGGCCGGGGAGTGGCCATGCGGGCGAAGGGAGCCGGCGCCAAAGTGATCATCTGCGAGGTCGAACCGCTGCGGGCCTTGGAAGCGGTCATGGACGGGTTCGAGGTCATGCCGATCGAGGCGGCCGCTTCGGTGGGCGATGTCTTTGTCACCGTCACCGGAGACAAGGCCGTCCTCACTCGGCGGCATTTCATCAGGATGAAGGATGGCGCCATCGTCGCCAATTCCGGTCATTTCAACGTCGAGATCGATATTCCCGCTCTGGCGTCTCTGGCCAAAAGAAAACGAAGGATCCGGGAGTTCGTGGAGGAGTACGAACTGCGCAACGGCCGAAAGATCTATCTGTTGGGCGAGGGCCGGCTGATCAACCTGGCGGCCGCCGAGGGGCACCCTGCCATGGTCATGGATATGAGCTTTGCCAACCAGGCCTTGAGCGTCCTCTACCTCAGCCGGAAGGGCAAGACACTGGCTAAAGAGGTGCACGGCGTTCCCCGGGAGATCGATGAACAGATCGCCCGGCTCAAGCTGCGGTCGATGGGGATCCGGATCGATCGATTGACCGCTGAGCAGAAACACTACCTGGCGGCCTGGGAAGAGGGAACCTAGCCCCGGGCCATCCCTTTCTCTTTCTCCCGGATCGTTTTCAGGTAAGAGTCGGCGTTCTGTTTCATCTCCGGGTCGGTGATCAAAGGCAAAATCTTTTCCAAGATTGCTTCGGCGGAACGAAACTCTCCATTCTTGAAATGGGCGGCGGCCAGCTGAAAATTGTAGCCGACGTCATCGGGGAGCAGCTTGACGGCTTCCTTGTAGCACTCGATGGCCTCGACGAACCTGTCCTGGTTCTCCATGATATATCCTTTGAGGGCATAGCCGAGATGATAGCGGGCATTGGCCCGGATAGCCTTCTCCACATAGAAAAGGGCGTTCTCCCAGTCCTGCCGGATCGAATACAGCCGCGCCAGGTTGTAGTAGGGCAATTCTTTGGTTGAATAGGTCGGATCGGCGACCACTCTTTTGAACTCCGCCTCAGCCCTATCGGGGAAGCCCATCTCTTGATAGACCATGCCCAGGTTGTTGCGGGCTTCGACAAATCCGGGTGATATCTCCAAGCACTTCAGGAAGGAGCTTTCGGCCTCCGGGAAGTTGCCCTTCATGGAATAGGCGAGCCCCAGGGCATTCAGCGACTGGAAATGGCGCCGGTCCGAGGCGAGAGCCCTTTCGAAGTATTTGATGGCCTCGTCCAAGTTGTTGTTGTTCAGGTGGAAGGCGCCCATTGAGTACTGGTATTGGGGATCTTTCTCTCTCGCCTCCTGGAGCTTTTTCTGGGAGGAAGCACAGGTCACCAAGCTCAGACACAATCCAATGAGAAGAATTTTATTATTTTTCATCGTCACCTCATCAGCTCGCGTTTCCCGACAGATCCCATTGTTTAGCCTCCCCTTATTCTACCCTAAGCGCCCGCAACATCAAGTCGCGCACGGACTCCTCCGGGTTCTTGTTCTCATAGAGGACCCGGTAGACCTCCGTGCAGATCGGCATCTCGACTTCCTTCCTGCAGGCGAGGTCACGGACGGACATGGTTGTGGTTATCCCTTCGGCGACCATTTTCGTTTCCGCCAGGATCTCGGACAGCTGTCGCCCCTTGCCCAGTTCATAACCGACATGATAATTGCGGCTCTGCTGGGCAGTACAGGTCAGGACCAGGTCGCCGATGCCGGCCAGGCCCAGGAAGGTCTCTTTTTGGGCTCCGCAGCGGAGACCGAGCCGGGTCATTTCGGCGACGCCCCGGGTGATCAAGGCGGCACGCGGATTATGACCGAAGCGCAGGGCGTCCGAGATACCGGCGGCCACGGCGATCACGTTTTTCAGCGCGCCGGCCAGCTCGACCCCGATGACATCGCGGCTGGTGTAGGCCCGGAAATGGATATTGGAGATGAAGTGCTGGATGGTCCTGGCGGCCTCCGCATCTTCAGAGGCTATGACCACGGCGGTGGGAAGTTTTTCGGCCACCTCCCGGGCGAAACTCGGACCGCTGAGGACGGCCAGACGGGGGCGGGCCGACCGGGAAAAGACCTCGCCCATCACCTCGGTCATCCTCTTGAGCGTGCCTTCTTCTATTCCTTTGGTCAGGCTGACGACGATCTGATCCGTTTTCAGGGCGGGCGCAATATTTTCGAACAGCGGCCGGCAAAAACGGGAGGGAACAGCCATGAAAAGGATCGGAGCAGAGGATGCCGTTCCCCGGATGTCGGTAGAGAAGAAGATCTCAGAGGGAAACTGGAACCCCGGCAGGAATACACTGTTCCGCCGATTCTCCTGGAGATCTTTATAAACCTCGATTTCCCGAACCCAGAGGAGCGCCTTCTGATGGAGGCGTCCGAGGTGGAGGGCGAGGGCTGAACCCCAACTTCCTCCGCCGATGACCGCCGCATCCATCTAGGCTTTCTCCAAGCTGATTTTCTGTCCGAGTTTTCGTTCCTCCCCCTTGACCAGCCGTTTGATGTTGACGGCGTGCCGGAGAGTGATCAGAGCAAATATGGTCAGGCCGAGCAGGGCGAGTCCTGTATCCCCACGCCGGAAGAAAACAATCAAAGGAAAGGACAGAGCGGCCAGCAGCGACCCCAGAGAGACATACCGGGTGGCCGCGACGACACCTCCAAAAACGGCCAGGCTCACAAGAAATGGCCCGGTCGCCAACACGGCAAAGGCGCCCATGGCGGTGGCCACGCCCTTGCCGCCCTTGAACTTGATGAATACAGGGAAGCAATGCCCGAGGACGGCCATGAAAGTGACTCCGAAAGCGACGCCGCGGTCGGCCGGGAAAGTCCTCAGAGCGTACCAGACGGGAAGAGCCGACTTGAGGACATCAACGACGGCGACTGGGATGGCGTATCGCCATCCCTTGAGCCTGAGGACATTGGTGGCCCCGGTGCTCCGGCTCCCGTAGTTGCGGATATCTTTCTTCTCCCCCAACCGGAAGATCAGATAACCGGAGGGGAGAGAACCGATAAAATAGGCTAGACCTATCCAGAATATTTTCATCCTAGAGCGAGCTCCTTGAGAACGGTGTATTCGGCTCCCGAGGGCTTGAGGATGCTCTGGAAGAAAACGAATCGGCAAACGTTCATCTCCCCGAACATCCGCTCCTGGTGTCGCTGCAATTCCTGGAGCAGCCCATCAAGGGGGGAGGGGAACTTGACCCGGCCGAGAGTGAGATGCGGATGGAAGGGCCGCCGTTCCCGCTCGAATCCCCGCTTTTCCATTTCTCTCTCGATTTCTTCCTGGAGCGAAACCAGGCCCGGGACCGGCACTGCGCCAACCCAAAAGACGCGCGGATTTCGCCGTCCCGGGGGAAAAGCCCCTGTGCCCTGGAGAAGGAGCGGAAAAGGCCGATGCCGCCGGGCGATCTCTCCCAGGACTGAGGAAATCCCGGCGACATCCTCCTCCGGGATCTCTCCCAGAAACTTCAAGGTCAGGTGCATTCCGGAAGCGCCGACCCAGCGGACATTTCCGGCCAGCGGCCTGAGTTTGTCGACCAGCGCCGCCAGGCTCTTCTTCAAGACCTCATCCAGGTCGATAGCGATGAATGTCCTCATGGCTTTTTTCTCTTCTCGGCTGTCCGGACCTCCAGGAGAAGATGACGTCTCAAGATGTCCAGGGCCTTTTGAGCGGATTGGATTTTGATCCGCTCGCGTGTTCCCAAGAAAAGGTTTTTTTGGATCTCGGCGCCGCCCCGCCAGGCTAGGGCGACGAAGACAAGGCCGACGGGCTTGTCCGGAGTCCCACCCGATGGACCGGCGATCCCGGTGACAGCCAAGCCAAAGTCGGCCCGGGCGCGCTTGCGCACGCCCCGGGCCATGGCAATGGCTGTCTGGGGACTGACTGCCCCATGAGTTTCGATCAGCTTCGGCGAGACGAACAACAGGTCGATTTTGGCGGCGTTGCTGTAGGCGATCACCCCTTCCAGAAAATACGCGGAGCTCCCGGGAACATTGGTCAAACGGTGGCCGATCAAGCCGCCGCTGCATGATTCGGCAACGGCCAGGGTTTGACTCGTTTTTTTGAGCAGCCGGCCAACCACTTCCTCTAATGATTCTTCGGTCTGGGTGAAAACATAGTCTCTCATTCGCCGGGCCAGCTGGGACCTGAGTCGACGGAGCCTACGCTCGGCCGGGAGCGGGCTCACTGCCGAGAATGCAGTCAGATGGACTTCGATTTGTCCGGGTGAGGCGAGAACGGTCACGTTCAGGTCATCTCTTCGCGGATAAAGATCTGAGATGAGCGTTTCGACCACGGATTCCGCCAAGCCCGTCGTCTTGAGGATGCCGCGAACAAGAAAGCCGCGGCGCTTCTTTGTCAGGACAGGCCAGACCGATTCTTCGCACATGGGTTTGAGCTCGTGCGGAGGTCCGGGGAGGAGAATGAGCTGTTTCCCGCCCACGGTCAGCCATTGCCCCGGAGCGGTCCCGTTCTTGTTCGGGATGACCTCGGCGCCCTTCACGACATAAGCCTGTTTCCTGTTGGCCGCCGAAAGGGGAATCCGGCGCTGCCGCAAGCGGGTCTCGATCGCCTTGAGGACATCTTTATTAAGAACCAGCTTTCGGCGCACCGTCCTGGCCACGGCTTTGGCGGTGACGTCGTCGCTGGTCGGGCCCAATCCGCCCATGACGACCACCAGCTCTGTCCCCCGCAGGGCTTCGCGGAGCCGCAGCCGCAGAGCCTTCTCCTCGTCACCCACGATCGTCTTGAAAGCAACCGTCCACCCCAAGTCGTTGAGACGGGCGCTGAGATAGAGAGAATTCGTATCCAGGAAATTGGGGCCGAGGAGCTCGGAGCCGACGGCGATGATCTCGACTCTGCCGGGAAGCACTTTTTTCACTTCAGGTAGATGAAGACGTGGAGAACCGCCTTGGCCATCAGGGCGGCCAAGATGTCATCGGCCATGATACCCCATCCGGCCGGAAGCCTTTCCGCCCTGTTGACGGGGAAGGGCTTGACGATGTCGAAGAAACGGAAAAGCAGAAAGCCGGCGATGAGGGATGTCCAATCGGGAAGGACGAAGAGGAGCACGAGGAGTTGGCCGGCCGCCTCGTCGACGACCACGCGACTGGGGTCCGGTCTCTTCAGCTCGGAGGAATAGAAGGAAGAGGCGTACGTGCCCAGGATCAGGAGAGCCAACAGGACGAGCAGAATATACGGCCAGCCGAGGCCGGAGATCGTATACTTATAGATGAAGACGATGACCAAGCTGGTGAGGGTTCCGGGAGCGACGGGAAAGAGGCCCAGTCCGAAAAAAGAGGCGATGATCCTCCAGAGGTATTTCATCGGACTAGTTTTCCGCGTAAATCATATACTTCCGCCGAGGTGATTTCAACCTGTTCGATCGGCCGGAGGGCCCGTGCGCAGGAAAGATTTCGTTCGACCAGGACGACTCCGTCGACTTCCGGGGCCTGGAAGCGAGTCCGGCCGACGACTCTTCCGTTTCTCGCCGAGGAGGAGGGTTCGATCAGGACATCGAGCCGCCGATGAAGGTATTCCCGTTGAACGGATGCGGCAATCTCCGCTTGGATGGCCATGATCTCGTCGCGGCGACCGGACTTCTCTTCCTCCGGAACGGGGTCACCCAGCCGGAATGCGTCCGTCCCGGCTTCGGGAGAGTAAGTAAAAACGCCCAGGTGATCGAGCCGCGCTTCCCGGACGAATTCCTTCAATCCGGCGAATTCTTCCTTTCCTTCACCGGGGAAGCCGACGATGAGAGAAGTCCGGATGGCGACATCGGGGAGTGCCTTTCTGGCCGTCTCGATGAGACGGAAGGCTCTTCTTCCGTCCAGGCCTCGTTTCATCGCCCGGAGAAGACGGCGGTCGGAATGCTGGAACGGAATATCCAGGTAGGAGCAGATCTTGTCCTCCTTCATGACCTCGAGCAAAGCAGGAGTGATCTCCTCCGGATACCCGTAGAGAAGTCTGATCCAGCGGATCTTCGGCACGACGACCAGCCGGCGGAGGAGTCTGATGAGGCCGCCTTCTCGACTTTTGTCGCGATCAAAATACGTCGTGTCCTGGGAGATGAGGTTGATTTCCTTGACGCCGCGTTCTCCCAGTTCCTGCGCTTCAAGGATGATCGAAGCGACGCTCCGGGATCGATAGCGGCCCTTGATCATGGGGATGGCGCAAAACGCGCATTCATGGGAACAGCCCTCGGAGATCTTCAGATACGCCCAAGAAGGCGGTGTGGACAACACGCGGGGCGTGTCTTCATGCAAGAGAAAAGTCTCTCGGCCGCGCCGGTAGGCCTTCCTCTCGACGGCTTCAACGATGTGATCGAAATCCTTGACTCCCAGCCAAATATCGACCTCCGGGAAGCGCCTCTTCAGCTCGGACCGATATCTCTCCACGAAGCAGCCGGCGACGGCGACGATCTTGCCTCCATCCTTATGTTTGAGAGCGAGGGAGCTGTCGATCGCCTCCTCGGATTCGTCTCGAGCCGCCTGGATGAACCCGCAGGTGTTGAGAATCAGGACATCAGCCTTTTCGGGTTTGGTGGATAGGGCATAGCCCGCGCGGCGCAAGTATCCGAGCATGACTTCGCTATCCACCAGGTTCTTGGCGCACCCGTAGCTGATGAGGGCGGCCGTTTTGCGGGGACGCGATGGCAGCATTCTCGCCGGCCCGTTAGGGATAGATGCGATAAAGGAGACGGGGAAAGGGGATGGTCTCACGGATATGCTTGAGACCGCATATCCAGGCAACCGTCCGCTCGATGCCCAGGCCGAATCCGGCATGAGGACAGGCCCCAAAGCGGCGCAGGTCCAGGTACCATTCGTAGGCTTCACGCGGCAACTTATGTTCCTGCAGGCGCCGTTCCAGCAGGGAAAGGTCATGAATGCGCTGGCCGCCGCCGATGATCTCGCCATAACCTTCAGGGGCCATGAAATCGACGCCCAATACCAGGTCGGGACGGGCGGCGTCGGGCTGCATATAAAAGGCTTTGATTTTGGCGGGGAAATGGGTGATGCAGACCGGGTTAGGCGATAATTGCGAGATGAGTGTCTCCTCCGGAGACCCGAAGTCGTCTCCGTGGGCCATGGCAGAGCCTTTCTCTTGGAGCTTGGGGACGAGGTCTTCGTAGGTGAAGCGCGCAAAGGGCTTGCCGATGGCCTCGAGAGGCTTGGGGTCCCTTTCCAGGTCCTTGAGGTCGGCCCGGCGACGAGACAGCACTCTTTCGACGATGAAGAGGACGAGGTCGGTGCCGAGTTCGATCGTGTCCTCGAGGGTGGCGAAGGCCACCTCGGGTTCGACCATCCAGAACTCGATGAGGTGGCGTCGGGTCTTGGACCTTTCCGCCCGGAACGTCGGTCCGAAGCAATAGACCTTGCCGAAGGCGGCGGCCGTGGCCTCGTTATAGAGCTGGCCGCTCTGCGTCAGGTAGGCCTTCTGATCGAAATACTCGGTCTCAAAAAGGGTCGTCGTCCCCTCGCAGGCGCTCGGCGTCAGGATAGGCGTGTCCATCAGACGGAACCCGCGCCCGTCGAAGAAATCGCGGATGGCCCTGATGACCTCGGCCCGGACCTGGAGGACGGCGTGCTGCTTGCGCGACCGGAGCCAGAGATGGCGATGCTCCATGAGAAAAGCCGTGCTGTGCTCTTTGGGAGTAATCGGATAATCCTGGGCGATTTGCAGTGTTTCCATATCCTTGATGCCGAGTTCGTAGCCGCCGGGGGCGCGTTTTTCCTCCCGGACCGTGCCTCGGATGATGACCGAGGATTCCTGGGTCAGGGCATCGAACTGGCGGAAAAGGGGGTGGTCTTTTTCGGGGCTGAAGATGGTCGCCTGGAGAACGCCTGTTCCGTCGCGAATGATAAGAAAACGGACCTTGCCGCTCGAGCGCTTGTTATAGACCCAGCCTCTGACCTCGACGTCGCCGCCGGAGTGTTGGCCGATGTCTTCTATATAGACCCACTTCATGTTCACCCCATTATAGGAAAAGCCCGAACCAGGGTCAAATCAGCGGCCGGGCTGAGATGACCGATTGCTTTTTACGCCTTTCTGTCTTAAGGTGATTTTTGATGGCCGAGGCCAAGCCTTTCGCTCGTGTAAAACTCGTCGTCGGGATAATCTCCTCTCAAGACCATTATTTCGCCGGGACAGGAGAGGCCCTGAACGCCTTTTATGGCCCTGTCGACCTGAGGAGTCCGATATTTCCGTTCAATCTAACGGATTATTATGAGAAAGAGATGGGGAAAAACCTACGCCGACTTTTCATGAGCTTCGCGCCTCTTATCGCGCCCGAATCACTTAGCGAAATCAAAATCCGGACCAACTCCCTCGAGGAAGAGATACGAGAAGCGTTCGCCGGAGACACTCGCTTAGTCAACATCGACCCCGGCGTCCTGACCGGGTCCGCGCTGTTTATGGCCACTGCCAAAAATTTCGCCCACCGCGTTCCCCTTCGGCGGGGGATCTATGCCCATCTCGAGCTCCTGTTTACCAGGTCCGCCGTACAATTCCTTCCCTGGACATATCCGGATTTCCAACAGGAAGGGTATCAAAAATTTTTCCACGAGGTACGGCGGATTTACCTGGGACAGATCAGGTAGATCAGAGTGAAAGAGCGTTGAACTCGAGACCAACGGATAATCCCGGCCATATGGAGAGTCGATTACAGACGGC
>JBAQGA010000193.1:0-1571 GCA_049287565.1 Candidatus Aminicenantales bacterium | reverse complement strand
TCGGGGAGAGGGTGACTGTAAAAAGATACCCCCTCCCCTCTATCCCCTCCCGCCAGGGGAGGGGGAATATTTTTTGCATTATTTGTGAATAGATCAGGTTAATTCCCAACCGGCAGGATTTTTATCGAATTAAGTTTAGTGTCACCATAATTCACCAAGGAATTCTTCGCCGGGTTGTCTAATGGTATGAAACGATGAATTCAGGAGGTCGACAGTGAAAACACCAAGATGGTATTCGAAATTGGCTTTGGTTCTGTTTGTTTTCGTCCTGATTCCTCTTCTTGGATACGGCCAGCCCCAGGACAGGCCCGGCCGATTCGGGGAGTCCCTCGACCTGACTCCCGAGCAGAAAGCCAAGCTCGAAGAGTTCCGCAAGTCCGGAGCGGAGGAGAGACAGGCCCATTTCGAGAAGATGCGGAAGCTTCGCGAAGACATGCGCGAGGCGATGGAAGACCCCGAGGCCAACGAGGGGAAGATCAACGGACTCATCGATGAGATGTCCAAACTCAGGGCCGATCAGCTGAAGCGTGGTCTGGCCAGGACACGGGAGATGAAGAAGATCTTCACTCCCGAGCAGCAGGAGAAGCTGACCAAGCTGCGCGAGCGGATGGCCGATCGCCGCGGAGCCCGGTTCTTCCGGGGCGGGCGGGGTTGGGAGCGTCCCGGCTGGCCGCGCCGACCCTTTTCCGATTTCGGCCGGAGGCATCCGCGCCCGGACCGCCGGCTCTGGCGCTGGTAAGACATTCAAGTTCTCTTTCGCCCGGAGGGGTTTGTCCGCAAACCCCCTCTTTTTTTTATTCCTCGTCAGATTGACGTCCTCGGCTGTCACCTGTCCTTAATCCAGGACACTCAGGAAGCTTTTTCACCCGGTTTTCAGGCGGCAGAGGTTGGCACATGCCTTGCAATAAGATGATTGGAAGGAGAACGAAGATGAAAAAGACGGCCTTATGTTTCACGGCCCTGGCTTTTTTATCGCTCCTCGCCTTCACCCAGGAAGACGGCTATTATAGCGACAGCTTCGCCCGCCTGACCTATGTCAAAGGCCATGTCGTCGTCCAGAGAGCCGGAGACCTTGGGTCTGAAGAAGGGGTGGTCAACCTGGCCCTGGTCGAGGGTGATCAGCTGGAGACCGGAGACGGCCGCGCCGAGCTCAGCTTCGGAAGGAAAAATTTTCTCCGCCTCGACAGCGGGACACTGGTGGAACTCTCCAATATGCCCCGGCAGGATGACAACCGGGTCCGGCTCCATCTCCTCAAGGGGAACGTCTATCTTCGTCTCAACTTCCTTGAGGAAGAGAAGACCTTCGAGCTCCACACTCCGGACGCCTCGTTCTACGCCCTGGAGGAAGGGCTTTACCGATTCGACATGAGGGGGAACGCCGAGACCGAATTGTCCGTCCTCGAAGGCTCCATGGAGGCCGCCGGCGAGGGCGGCTCCCAGCTCATCGGCAGCCGGGAAAAGCTCATCGCCGCCAACGGGCAGCTCGGTTCCCATTCGAACCTGTCCTACGGCCGGGATGATTTCGATAACTGGAACGCCGACCGGGATGCCCTCCACAGCCAGTATGTTTC
>JBAQGA010000192.1:0-6493 GCA_049287565.1 Candidatus Aminicenantales bacterium | reverse complement strand
GTCTTCCTGCGAAAAAAGCGGCCCTGAAAAAGTAAAGAGCAGAATGCCCAGCCCTAAAACGATGATATTCTTCAATTCACACTCCTCGCCGGTTGAAAATTCTATCCCGCTTCATCTCCGAGCGGTCTCCAGGTTATTGTCTCCAGGGCGATCGCCGTGTTCAAGGGCGTGACCTGGATGAGGTTCGTCCCGGGAACCGTCTCCAGGGTCAAGGAGATGACGTCTTCCGCCAACGGTTCTTCCCGGACGACCCGGCCATTGAAGAAGACGGCCACCGCCGGGGACAAGGACGTCCGAGCCCCTCTCAATTGAACGTCGAGACTGACCTTGCCTCCATCGAAGATCAAGGTCCGGGAAAACGTCCGGCCCTTGAGGACGGCGTGCCCTCCCAGGGCCGCCGTCCTGGGCGCCATGACCTTCCCGACGGCCTCCTCGGTCTCCCTCGCCCTCCTCTCGTCGTTCAGGCGGGCGTAGTTCGCGCGGAGCCGGAGAAGCGTTTCCGGCGACCCGGGCTCGAGCTCGAGGGCCCGCCGGTAGGTCTCGCCGGCGTCGTAGAGAAAATCGACCTTCTGGAAGGAATCGCCGATGAGATGAAGCACTTCGGCGTAATCTTTTTTCTTGGCCTCGGGGACGATGACCAGGCTCTTCTGGAGGGTTCGTCCGAGGCTGATGATATCGCGGTAGCGCGTCTGCTTGAACTGGAGAAAAAGCTCAAAGGCGAGGCGGCCCAGGTCGTCGAAATCGGCCTCCGGCCGGTCCGCCAGGACTCCCCTTCCCCTGAGATAGGTCTCGAGGGCGGCCACTTCCCTGGGCCTGTCCTCGAGCGCCAGGTAGCGGTTGAGGTCGGCCAGCGCGTCCTCGAGCTTCCCCCCCTCCTCGATCCGGCACTTGGCCTGGGCGAGCCGGACGGCCCGCGACAGGTCGTCGTAATCCGGGCCCGCGATCAGGCGCTCCCCCGAGAGGGTCTGGTAAAAGCGGATCCCCTCCAGGAGGCTTCGGGCCAGGCCCAGATGATGGCGCGCTTCCGGGAGCTCGTAGCGATAAAGGGCGTATTCCCCGGCCTGGAGCTCCCGCCGGGCCCGCCCGAACTCGATGAGCTCGGCCTTGGCCAGAAACCTGTGGCGGTCGGGAAAGGACAGGGATCTTTCACCGAGGTATTCGGCCAGGGTCCTGTAAACCTGGGGGTCCGCGGGCAGGACGCTTTCCAGGAGACCGAAGTCGCCGACGTTCATCTCCCAGATGCCCAGAAGCCCCGCGATCTGCTCCAGGTCCTTTCCGGCCAGGATCCTTCTCATCAGGTCCAGGGTGAAGCGGCGGTCGTCCTCGGAAAGCCGCTGCCAGCGCGAGAGAAAAAGGCGGCCCGTTTCGCCGTAAACCTGGCTGTCCTCCCCCGCCAGGAGGACCGCCTTCTTGTATTCCTCGATGAACCTGGAGCCGTTCGAGGGCGAGAAAAACTCCAGTTGAAGCAGGGCTTGCCCCAGGTGGAAATGCGCGTAGGGCGATGACGGGTTGATCGTGATCGACCGCTCCAGGCTTTGCACGGCCTTGCGGAAATGAGCGCCGGCTTTCTCCGGGTCGCCGAGGTTTTGCAGGCCCAGGTCAAGATGCGATTTCCCCAGTTCGTAAAAAACGCGGTCGTTCAAGGGGCAAAATGTGTTCGAGGCTTCGAGGTAGGCGACCTTCCTTTCGTCGTTTTCCTGCTTTTGCGCCCGGTCGTAAAACCAGCTGTTCCAGTAAACGAAGACGTTCAGCGCCGCGGTGATGACCAGGACAAAGAGAAGCCCGATCTTTTTCAGGGCGGTCATGGTCGGTCCTTGGGAGCGGCGGATTTCTTGAAAAAGGCCGTCACCATGGTGAGCGCCAGGATGACCGAGAAAAGAAGCATGTTGGCCGGGATGTGGAGGTTGAAATCCGTGGCGCTGTGAACCAGGATGGCGGCGAGGGAGACGATCCCACCCAAGGCCAGGCCCTTGACTTCGGGATGCTTCCTCGTCCGCCAGGCGTTGAAAGAGGCGCCGAGGCTGAAGAGGATGCCGCCCAGCAGGAGAAGCGAACCGATGACCCCCAGCTCCGAAAGGTACTCGAGATAATCGTTATGGGCGTGTTCGAGGGCCAGGGGGCCCTCCGCGCCCTGGATGGGCGCCGCCAGGGCCCCGAACGTGCCCAGGCCCGTGCCGAAGAGCGGAAACCCGGCGAAAGTCCGGAGTGTCGCGGCCCAATAGACCGGGCGCCCCTCGTGGAGAAGCTTGTCCAGGGAGAAGCGCTGCAAGACGGAGTCGATGCCGACGTACAGGGAAATGATCAGGACGAGCACGAAGGCCACGCGGAGGAAGTTCTTGACCCGTTTTTTCCTGAACGTGTAAATCTCAAAATAGATGGCCGTCAGCCCGAAGAACAGGATGAAGATGAGGACCAGGACGAATACACCCGAGCGCGACTTGGAAAAAACGACCGCCACCGACATCAGGACGACCGCGAACAGCAGAATGAGGTTCGTGGCGAGCCCGCGCTCCGCAAGCCGGAGGAGCTTCTCCCGCCAGCTCAGGTTCTTGAGCGAAAAGAGGTCGATCCGGGAGATGATCAGCCCGATGGCCAGCGGGATGACCATCTCCAGGTAGCCCGAAAGATGATTCCGGTTGACAAAAGTGCCGGTGACCGAGTCGAGGTTATGCATCTTCCGGTAGAAGAGGATCCGGGGGTTCTTGCTGTAGAGTTCGAACAGGCCGTAAAAAGCCTCGAAGGCGCCCACGGCGATGAGCACGGAGTAAATACGGATGATCCGCCGTCTCGTGGTCATGGTCTTGAGGAGGACAAAGCCGACAAGAAAATAGGCGACGAGCTCGAGGGCTTTCTCGAGGGTTAACGAGGGAATGAGAGAGAAGCTCAGAAACTTGGTCTTTTCGAAGTCGAGCGCGTAGGCTTGCTGATAGGCAGTCGAGCCCGGCGAGAGCAGGCTGACGATGAACCTCGGAAGCGGGACGATCTGGAGGAGAAGAAAGAGAAAGAAGAAAAAGAAAAGGCGCTTCGGGAGGAGGACGGCCCGGTCGAGGAACTCATTGGTCCGGGGCTTCTCCCTCATCAGAATGTAGGCGCCCGTCAGCGCCAGCGCGGTCAGCCCGAGGATTAGGACCGACCATTCGTAGACGGAGGCGGCGGGAAGCGGGCTGAAGACGAGGAGACCGAGCAGGCCGTATTCGACGACCTTCGCGCCGGTGCCTTCGCCGTTTTTATTCATTGTGTTGATGATCGAGCCGCGGCTTTTCCCGGACGAATCAGAGCGAATCCTCGAGCTTGTCCCCTTCCTCCTGGCCGTACACACCGTACTTGTAGTGACGGTAGTACTTTGTGTAGTACGTCCCTTCCTTGCTCAGGTCGACGCCGTTCATGACGACACCGATGATGTTCGCCCGTCCCTTCCTCAGTTCATCCACGGCCGCCGCGAACGGCTTCCTTCTCGTCTTGCCTCCGCGGACGACCATGACGACGCTGTCGCTGATCGAAGCGATGATGACGGAATCGATGACGGCCAGGACGGGGGGAGAATCAAGGAGGACGATATCGAACACCTGGCCGATCTCGAACAGCACGTCTTTCATCTTCTTGGAATTGAGGAGCTCGGCGGGATTCGGCGGAACAGGGCCGCTGGGGATGATCCAGAAGTTCTCGATAAAGGTCTTCTGGATGATATCGCGGAGAGCCATCTTGCCCGTCAGATAGCCTGTCAGGCCGTTGATGTTCCTGACTTTAAGGAGCCGATGGAGCCGCGGCTTACGGAGGTCGGTATCGACGACCAGGACCTTTTCCTGAAGCTGGGCGAAGGAGACGGCCATGTTGACAACGGTAGCTGTCTTCCCCTCCTGGGTGAGGGGGCTCGAGAAGACGATGGTCTTGGGCGGCTTGTCCACCTGGGAGAGGAGGATGGAGGTGCGCACGGTCCGGTAGTCCTCGGCCAGCGGGATGTCGGGGTGGAGGTGGTTGATAAGCTCGATCTCTTTGACCTCGGGAAGAGTAATGTCTTTTTCCGGTTTCCGCCTTCCGTATGAGTATATGTTTTTCATATAGGCGCCGTATCTTTTGCTCTTGGTGACGCCCTCGGGCGGAAGGTACGGGATGACGCCGAGAGAAGGAAGCCCGCTCAGCTTTTCGACATCCTCCGGCCCTTTGAGCGTGTCGTCCAGGTAGTCGAACAGGAAACAGAGTCCGACGCCCCCGAAAACGCCGATGAGCAGCGCCATAAGCAGGTTGTTCTTCTTGTTCGGAGACACCGGCCGCCTTGGAACCTCGGCGCTGTCGATGATGCTGATGTTGCTGGCGCTGAGCCCCTTGAGCTGGGCCGAGAGCTGCGTTTCGCTCTGCCGCTCGAGGAGAGAATTGAGCAGCCGCCTCTTGCTGTCCACTTCGCTCTTTATCGTGTTGTACAGGATGGCATTGTTCTTCATCCTGGCGACGTCGGCCTTCTGGCGGTTGAGCTGGGCGGTGATCGTATTCTCGCGCTGCCGGGCCGCCCGCACCCTTGCCTCGGCAACCTGGGCGGCCGTGCCGATTTCCGTCTTGAGGCTGTCGAGCCGGGCCCTGATCCGCATCATCTCCGGATGACCGGGCAGCAGTTGGCGGCTCTTCTCCTGGTACTCGGTTCTCAAGTTTGTGTACTCGGTCTTGAGCTGCTGGACCGCCGGGTCGCTGATCAATTGGGGCAGCGCCTCTCCCTCCAGGTCCGTCAGTTCCTTGTATTCCGCCTCGGCCTTGATCCTCTCCAGCATCGCCTCGTCGCGGGCCTGCGACAGGTTGGCGAAGGTGCTGACGGCGGCGCTTTCGGTCTCGCTCAGGAAGGTGATGTCCTTGTCCTGGCCGTACTGCTGGAGCTCGCGTTCCTTGGCGGCCAGGTCGTCCCGGAGGGTGGTGATCGTCTCGTCCAGGAAGGCGGAGGCCTGCTGGGTGGCCGAATACCGCTTCTCCACCGAGAAGTCGATGAATTCTTCGGCCAGAGTGTTGACGATCTCGGTGGCCAGGGGGGCCGAAGGAAAAGTGAAGCTAACCTGGACTAGCTTGGTATCCCTGACCGGGCTGACTTCTATTCCCTGGAGCAGGGAGTTGGCGATCCGGCTGTAGGGATTGGCCGGGATCAACGGGTTGGCGGTGTCTTCGCTCGGCCTGCTTCCCGACGACAGCCATCTGAAGGTGATGATATATTTTATCCCCGCGAACAAGCTCGTCTTGGCCTCTCTGCCCGCCCCGAACTCCGGCCGGCTCAGGAGGCTCAACCTCCGGGCGACGCGCTCGGCCAGGGACTTGCTCTTGAGGAGTTGAAGCTGGGTGTTGTAGCCTCTCAGATCCCTGACCACCTGGGCCTGGTCACCGAGGGCTTCGTCGATGCTCAAGATGCGGGACGTTTCCTCTTCGATAAGCAGGGTGGCCGTGGATTCGTACTGAGGCGTCTGGAGAAACGACAGGATCGCCGTCAGGAGAATGACGGCGCCGGCGAAAGTGATCGCGACCCACTTCCTTTTCAGGATCAGCCGCCAGTAGTCCTCCAGGTTGATCTCCCTGAGTTTTTCCTCATTCTCCATTTTGTTCTCCCTTGATTTCAGGCGGGGCGAGCCGCCCGTTTATCCGGGCCGCTCAAAAATCGTAGGTCAGGTACGCTCCAACGAGAGTGCGGTTCATGTTTTGCGAGACCTGATTGGACCGTCTTTCCATAATATCCGCCCTCAGCCCGAGAGCCGTCGTCCTCAATATCCGCAAGACGACTCCGATCGAATGAGATTCGTAGATATCTCTTCTCGCATCGATCTCCTGCCCGGCGGGGTAATCGCCCCGCCCGTAACGATAATCATAGTCTATCCTCACGGCCTGGCCGAGGTAAAGCGACAACCCCCCGCCGTACGAATTGCTGATATAAAATATCGCGGTGCCGTAGGAAAAGGGGATGTCACGAACATACAAAATCCGCAGGTTGAACCGTCCCAGGCGCATCTCCGCGTCCGTGTTCGCCACGAACCCGGAGAAGCCCGGCTGTCCTTCTTCTCGCGGCAGGAGTTTTTTGTAGCCGCCCGCGATGGTCCCCCTGGCCCTGCCCAGGATGGGGAAGCGGATGCCGAGATAGGACTGATAGGACGTCGAGTCCCGGAAAGCTCCTTCCGTTTCCGTAAAAAGATATTCAGTATGCCCAAAGCTGGCGAAAAACTGGCCGTCCGAAAAAACGGGAAGATAAAAATTGACGCCGATGCCCTTTTCCGTCCTGTCCAAGGACCGCGACAAAGGCACCTGGGACCCGGGGAGAGTGAGATTCTCATACCTGTATTCCCGGATGGAAAAGGAGAGCCCCAGCGATGAGCCCCGCGGGGTGTCGATGTTGACCCCCCCGTCGTATGCCGTCGATTCCAGGAAAACCCTCTGGTCGATCTCGCTCGAGACCCGGTACTTGCTTCGGGAATGGGCGTAGCCTCCGGAAACGGGAATCCGGTTGAAAACGAGCAGGCGCGCGCCCAGGGAC
>JBAQGA010000191.1:0-12563 GCA_049287565.1 Candidatus Aminicenantales bacterium | reverse complement strand
ATTGCGAGGAACAAAGTGACGAAGCAATCTCCATGAGATCGCCACGGCGCCTTCGACGCCTCGCGACGCCCGCTCCGCCCTCAAACGGGTTTGTCACCAACAAGCCCTCGCCTTGGGGAACAGAGGCAGGCAGTCGTCCACGGACTTCCTCATCCAAGCCCTCGCCCCGGTCAAGGAAAGAGGTGCCCGCTCGCCTCCGGATGACCTTCTACTCCTACACGCCTCGCCTTGCCAAAAAAGGTTTAAGAAGAATTTATTAAGAGGATATCCCTCCTCCTTATGATGGGGGAGGGTCAGGGAGAGGGTGAAAAGAAATTGAACAGCTATCCAAAAGATTTTGCTCGGTCGCTTGGCAAGGAATCGACGAATGTAGAAAAGTTATTATGGAGGCAATTGAGGGCCAAGAGGCTTCTCGGTTTGAAATTCCGAAGACAAGAGCCGATAGGCAAGTATATAGTGGACTTTGTTTGCTATGAGAAAAAGATTATCATAGAACTTGACGGAGGACAGCACTCTGAATATGAAGAAAAGGACCAAAAAAGAGATGAGTGGTTCCGGAGCGAAGGGTTCAAAATCTTGAGATTTTGGAACAATGATGTTATCAGTCAGACTGAAGAAATACTTGAAATAATAGCTAAAAAATGCCTAGAATCACCCTCCCCTTAATCCCATCTCATCAAGGGAGGGGGTATTCAAGGGAAAAGCTGAGTGTTCGTTCCAGGAACCTGTTCTTCTGAAGGGCGAGGAGAGATTAGGATTACTTCCATGAGTATCATAATGAAGGGATGAAATGAGCAAGAAAAGACGGAAGAAGAAAAAGCAGCAGATGAAAAGACGGGCCGGAGAGGCGCTTCAGCGGAAGACCGAGCTTCAGGAGAGTATGCCTAAACCAGCGCCTCGAAAGCCCGCGACCGAAGCCGAACAAAAAAAGAATGGATCGCTGATCCGGATGAAACCCATTCTTGTTTTTAGCGTGATCCTGATTGTCGTCGCTTTGGCAGCCTTTCTTGTCATTCGCTCTTTGAAGCCCGCAATAAAGATCAAGAGAGACAGTCAAATGAACGTCCTCCTTGTCACCCTGGATACCACCCGGGCCGACGGGCTCGGATGCTACGGGTCCGCCCGGGCCAGGACGCCGAACCTTGACGGCCTGGCCGCCGCCGGCGTCCGCTTCGAGAACGTCTATTGTCAGGTTCCGTTGACGACCCCGTCCCACTGTTCGATCCTGACCGGGACTTATCCTCTCTACCACCAGGTCCATAACAACGGTTCTTACGGTCTTCCCGCCGAGTTGACGACACTGGCCGAGGTTTTCAAGGGAAGAGGCTTCCAGACGGTGGCATTTGTCGCCTCGTTCACCGTCGATTCCCGGTTCGGGCTCGCCCAGGGGTTCGATGTCTACGACGACCGGCTCACCGAAGGCGAGGCCTTCAAGCCGTCGAACGCGGAGAGGAAAGCGGACAAGGTCTATGCCGCCTTCCGCGGCTGGCTGGACAGCAGGGGGGAGGGCCCGTTCTTCTGCTGGGTTCATTTCTACGATCCTCATGTTCCCTATGACCCCCCGGCTCCCTACAGCATCGATTTTGCCGACAGCCCCTATGACGGAGAGATCGCCTACATGGACCACTATGTCGGTCAGGTTGTGGCCGCGCTGCGCGAGAAAGGCCTTTTGCAGAATACGCTTGTCGTCCTGGCCGGAGACCATGGCGAGGCCTTCGGCGAGAAGGTCGAGGTGGGACACGGGGTTTTCCTCTACGACGGGACTCTCCGGGTCCCGATGATCTTCTCGGCTGAGGATCGCCTTCCCAAAGGCGCCGTCATCAGGCCCCGGGTTCGGCTCATCGATATCGTCCCTTCGGTCCTCGACATGCTCGAGGTTCCTCCGCCCACGGAAGTCCAGGGACAGAGCCTCTTGCCGTATATCACCGGCCAAAAGAGTGAGGACCTCGACTCCTACGTGGAAACCTACTTTCCCCGGGAAAACTACGGTTGGTCGGAGCTCGTCGGGCTCATCGAGGGAGACTGGAAATACATCCGGGCGCCGAAGCCTGAGCTCTACAACCTGAAGACCGACCCGGAAGAGACGGATAATGCCTTCGGCCGGGAAGGACAGCGGGTCCAGGAGATGAGGAGCCGGTTGGAGGAGACAATCGCCGCTTCCTCGTCCGGGTTCGCCTCCTCCAAGCGGGAACTCACCTCGGAGGAGCGGGAGAAGCTTCGGTCCCTGGGGTATGTCGACAAGACGGCGGACGCTCCCTCGGGACCACTCCCGGACCCCAAGGACATGGTGGAAGAGCTCCGGATGAGCCAGAAGGCGGAGATTTTGGAGATGGAAGGGGACTTTCGCGAGGCCGCCGAAGTCTATGGGCGGATCCTCGAACTCAACCCCCAATCCCCGGTCAATTACGTCAACCTCGCCCTCGTGGAGGCCAAAATGGACCGGTTCGATGAGGCCGTCCGCATCCTCGAACGCGGGATCGCCGCCATCCCCGGCTCAGTGACCCTCCTCTCTCGTCTGGCGCATACCTACATGGTCATGGGACGGCTGCAGAAGTCGCTTGATGCCTGGCAGGCCGTTCTGGTCATCGATCCGGAGTACTTCGACGGTCTGCTCGCTTCCGGCTGGATCCTCGACCTCATGGGGAAGAAGGAGGAGGCCCGCGGATTCCTGGAGAAGGCCCGGGAAGTCGAGCCTGAAAACAGGTTCCTTCGCAAGACCTACGCGATGAACCTGGCCGTGACCGGGAATTTGAAGGAGGCGATCGCCGTCTACGAAAGCCTCAAACAGGAAAACCCCGCCGACCCTGAGGTCCTGCAGGACCTGGGGATCGCCTATGGTTATACGGGAGACATCAACCGGGCCATCGAGAACCTGAAGGCCGCGGTCGACCTTCAGCCCAACCCGACCGCCTATTATAACCTGACCGTGGCCTTGAAAAAGGTCGGGAATATCGAGGAGGCGGCCAAATACCTCAGGCTTTATTTGGCCAATCCGGAAGGCGAGCCGGAAGAAAAAATCAGGGGAGCCCAACAGGAGCTCCTCGTCCTCGAGAAGCTCCTCCAGTGAGCGTCATCCGCCGGGCTCAGCTCTTGATCTTTCCCAGGTAATCGAGGATGTTCTTGGCCTGGGCGGCCAGCTCGCCCTCGGGTTCGAGGGTTAGGAATTTCTGGAAATATTCCTTGGCCTTATCGTAGTCCGCCTTGTTCAAACTGACCAGTCCCAGCTTGTAGTAGGGCGTCGCCCAATCGGGTTTGATCTCCGTGGCTTTGGTGAAATACAGGGTGGCCTCGTCGAGCTTCTGGTTGGAGAAGAAGATCTCGCCGACGTTGTAGGCCAGGGTCTCGTTGTCCGGGTTGGCATCGACGGACTGCTTGAAAAAGCTCTGGGCCTTCTCGAGGTCGTTCTTCCTCAGGTAGCAGTCGCCGAGCGCGGCCAGGCCCTTGGCCATCACCTGCTGTCCCATTTTCTCGTCCGTTTTGGTATCCTCGATGGCCTTGCCGTAGATCTCGATGGCTTTATCCACCTCCCCTTTTTCGCGGTAGCAGTCCCCGATGAGGAGCTGGACCTGGTAAGCCTTGGGGTTCTGGGCCAGGAACTGTTCGAGGATGATCAAAGCCTGGTCGTATTCCTTATCGTTGAAGAGCTTGGTGGCCTGTTCGATATAGGCCAGGGAAGCCTCGTCCGTGATCACGGCATCCTTGCTGATCTCGGGCTTCTTCAGCCTGAGGACCACTTTGGGATTCTTCTGGAGCTGGCTGACGAAGACCGTCGTGGTCGTGGGGATGTATCCCTCGGAGCTGACCGTTACTCGCCAGTTGCCCGAGCCCAGATTGATCATCGCCCATTCGCCGTCCTTATCCGTCATCTCCACCAGCTCCGCGGTTTCGCTTGCCAGAAGCTCCAGGAGCACCTTGGCGGAAGCGATGGGGTTTCCTGCTTCATCCAGGACCAGCCCCTGCAGACGGCCTTTTCCCCGCCCTCCCTGGGCCGCCGCCTGCTGGGTGCCGATGAGCAGAGCGAAAACGATCAACAGAAAGAGCGGAAAGCGATGGGTTTTCATGAGTGCCTCCATTCTATCTAAATGGTCAATTTGATCCTTTTTCTGAGCTCGCTGTGGGCCGTTGAGTTCTTTAATGTGATGGCCAACTGATAGTCTCCCGGGGCAAGTTCCAGGGGAAACTCGATTCTGAATTCCCGGCCTTTGAATTCCTTGATTTCTTCTTGGGTCAAATCTAAAGGAGACGTTTTCGTCCCCTCCTGGATCTTCCGGTCGTCGGCGTCGTAGACCTCCCAGTCCAACTCGAACGTCGTCTTGAACTTCTGGCCTTCCGAGGAAAACCAGATGTCCCTGTAGGGGACAGAGACGACGATCTGCTGGTTCCGGTCGTCGACTTTCCGGAAATCGATCTTGAAATCGGACAGGGCCTGGTCCTCATTTTTTGTCCGGGGCCGGAGACCCATCTGGGCCGTGTTGATATCGGCCAGCAGGCTGGCGCTTTCCGGGACGAGTTCGAAGTTCCCGTTCCAGCGGCTGTCGACGAAAGCGATCTGGTAAAAGCCGTAGTGCCAGATCTCGCTCGGCTTACCGTAGAAGCTGTAGCCCCGGGGGTAGCTCTCCCGTTGCTCGGGAGGTCCGAGGAGGATGTAGATTCGTCCCCGGTCGGTGAGCCATCCCGAGGTCCCGCCCTCGGTGAAGAGATGCTTGGCCTCGTCGATTCTCTTCAGGTACTCATTCTTGTACTCGTTGATCTCGGTGTCGGGGTCGTTATCCCTGTTCTTCCAGAATTGCTCGACGAAATGCGGGCGCTCGGAAGCAGGGAGGCTGATGAAGGTTTTCCTCTCCTGACGGGTGATGATGTAGCGGACCTGGGAGAGGAATTCCTGTTCCTCGGGATCGAGGTTCTTCGGGGCGCGGCCCAAGGAGCACGAGAAGAGGAGAACCGTACTCACTATGATCATGATCCAACGGATCTTCATGTCTTCTCCTTAACAGACTCCAGCTTTTTTTTGATCTCTTCCTGGTCGGGGCTGATCTCCAGGGATTTCTCCCAGGCGACGCGGGCCTCTTCCGTGTTTCCGAGCTGAACATAGCAGGCGCCGACGGCGTTGAGCACGCTGATGTTGGCTCCATAGTGGGCGAGATATTCTTTATAATGAGTGATGGCTTCGGCCAGCTCTCCCAGGGCCTGGCAAGCCTGGCCCAGGTAGTTGAGGAAGTCAAATTTCTTTTCGGTCTGGAGGAAGGGAGCCGCCACCGTTTTGATTTCCTGATATTCCTTGTCCGCCAGCAGGATGCGGCAATAGTCGAGGGCGTACTGGCTCATGGCGGGATTCTTATGGTAGGCTTCGGCGAGCAGGCGCTTGGCCGTGGCGTTGTCCTTCAAGTTTAAGGACTGGTTGCCCAGGATATTGGCGAAGAGGGGATCCGTGGAGGGAGGAAGAGGGACGGAGAGAACCCAGGGCCGGGCGAGCGCCGTAAGGTGGGAGACGACAAAATTGGCCTGCTCGGAAAGGATTTCCTCCCGGCCCCCGTCGAGGAGAGAGACTTTGATCTGGTAATAGGAGGGGGCCAGGTTGGCCATGGAAAATTCCTGGAGGATGTTCATTTTATCCGGATAATCGGCCAGCGGCATCATCAACGAAGAGACCTTCTCCTTCTCCTTGAAGATCGCGAACTCGAGGCTCCCCGTCTCCCTGAGGGCCGGGGACAGGCCGAGCAGTTGGAGATAGACATAGAGATTGTCTTGGGAGGAGAAATCGTTCCGCGGTGACGGCACGATCTGCGTCGTCCCGACCAGGAAGGGCTTATTCTGTCCTCTGTAAGTGGAATTCCGGACGGCCTTGTTGGCTAAAACGAGGCGGCTGAGAAGGGGAGCGGAGATACGGGGGATGGCGATGTTCCTCTCGAAGGAAGTGAACTGCTTGGACATCGTGTTCTTGAGGAGGACGTTGAGCTTGTAGTTTCCCGCGACGAGGGGAAAGATGTCCTGGAAACTGAAAAGTTTCGGCCGGACCGCGTCCACCTGCTCCCGGCTGAAGTCGATGGGAATGGAACGGTCATACTGGTAGACCGTTTTTCCCGCCCCGTCGGTCACCTGGCCGTTAACCTCGAGGTTGGCCCGGAACCGGTCGCCCATCTGGATGAAGGTCAGCTTGGAGGGCTCGATCAGGTAATGGACGAAGGCGATCCCGCTCTTGTCGATGACGACTGTGGCGTAGGCATCGTTATCGATGTAATTGGCCGTGTAATCGACCTCGATGATATCCTTGTAGGCCAGCAACTTCTCGGCGTAGGTGTCCTTGACGCTCTCCCGGGGAATGCTGGGGATCTTGTTGCTGACGAGAACCTCCGAGGCGATCGAAGGCGATATGATCCGGCCGCCGGATTCCTCGGGCAGGAAGGAGAGCGAGGCGTCGGCGATGGTCGGGTCCACGTTCAATAGGGCATTATAAGCGCTCAGGTAATCTGTCGGGTCGCCTTTGAAGTGGATCATCAGGCTGGCCGGTCCGTCCTGGAGAGGCGAGTAGAGTTCGAATTCGCCCGTGCCGGATGGCTTGAAGAACATCAGATAAAAAGAATTGGGAATCCCGAACTTGGCCATGCCGTCGTAGAACCAGATGACCACCGGGTAGATCTCGGTCAGGTTTTCGTAGCGTTCGATCTGCTGGGGCATTCCCAGGATGATGTAGAATCTTCCCATGTCCGACCGCCAACCCGCGCCGGGACCCTCTCTCCCCAGATACTGGTTGGCATAGGCGAGGCGCTTGTAGTGTTCGACCTTGAATTCGTTCTCCGGAGTGAGAGGGTCGGGGTCTCGCTGCTTCCAGAACGCTTCGATGAAGGTCTCCCGTTCCCGGTCTGTTTCGAGTTGAAGAAAAACGTCCTTTTCCTTGGGGGTGATGATATAGACCACTTCCTCTTCCAGCCATTTGCGGTGGTTCGGCGGGAGGTCCTTGGGGGATTTCTTCTGGCCGGCAAGTGCCGAAACAGGGAAACTCACCAAAATTATAAGGAATATCCAGAAGACAGCTTTTCTATTCACTCTACTATATATCTACTCTATTATACTATTTTTTCGTTGCCTTGAGAACCGCCTCCTTGAGCTTCAGGGGACGTTCCCCTCCATCGGGTTCTGTCATTAGAAAAAATGAATTATGGCATTTCGGCTAGTGGTTGTCAAACAGAAGAGGCTCCCCGAAATTGCCGATAGGAATACGTTATTTCTGTCATCGCGAGCACCCCTTGGGTGCGTGGCGATCTCATTACTGTTTGATGGGATCCCTCGTCATACTCGGGACGGCCCAAAGGGCCGGATTGCTTCGCTTCGCTCGCAAAGACAATTTTCTTACGGCAATTCTGCAGGGTCGGGGTATGGGAGCGTCAGCCCGCTCAAATCACGCCGGGAGAGGCCTTTTGATATTGTCTCACCAGGTGAGATGGTCTATAATCACCCAATACATAACACGGAGACTGAGATGCCCGATAAGCCGGATTTCAAGGATACGCTCAACCTCCCCCAGACGTCCTTCTCGATGAAGGCCAAGCTCGCCCAGAAAGAGCCGGCGATGCTGGAGCGCTGGGCGGCCATGGACCTCTACGGCCGCATCCTCAAAAAAAGGGAGAAATCCCCGACCTTCGTCCTCCATGATGGCCCGCCCTATGCCAACGGCCGGATCCATCTGGGAACCGCGCTGAACAAGATTTTGAAGGATTTTATCGTCAAGGCCAAGACCATGCAGGGCTTTCTAGCTCCCTACCTCCCGGGCTGGGACTGCCATGGCCTGCCCATCGAGATCAAGGTGGACCAGGAGTTGGGTCCTAAGAAAAAGGAGATGTCGATCATCGAGATCCGGGAGGAGTGTCGGAAGTACGCCTTGAAGTTTATCGACATCCAGCGGGAGGAGTTCGTCCGCCTGGGTGTCTTCGGCGAGTGGCCGGCGCCCTACCTGACCATGAATCCAGAATACGAGGCCGACGTCCTGCGATACCTGGCCGCCTTTTTCGCTTCCGGAAACGTCTACAAAGGGCTGCGTCCCGTCCATTGGTGTCCGCACTGCCAGACGGCCCTGGCCGAGGCGGAGATCGAATACAAGGACCGTGCCTCACCGTCGATCTACGTCAAGTTCCCGCTTCTCAGCGACCTTTCGGTCCAGTTCCCGGCGCTCGCCGGGAAGCCCGTCTCTATCCTCATCTGGACGACGACACCCTGGACGCTCCCGGCGAACCTGGCCATCGCCTTCCATCCCGAGCACGAATATGTCGCCTTCGAGAGCCGGGAGGAAGTCTATATCGTGGCCAAGCGCCTCCTCCCCGTCGTCGCCGAAGAGCTGGGGCTCACCGAGCCCAAAATCCTGGCGACCTTTCCGGGCCAAGAGATGGACAGGCTGAAAGCGCGGCATCCCTGGATCGACCGCGAATCGCTGCTCGTCCTGGCCGATTATGTGACCCTTGAAGACGGAACCGGCTGCGTCCACACCGCGCCCGGCCACGGCCATGAGGACTATCTCACCGGCCTCGCCTACGGCCTGGAGATCTACACCCCCGTCGACAGTGAGGGGAAATTCATCCCCCAGGTGAAACGTTATGGAGGCCGGAACGTGTTTGCGGCCAACCCCCTGATCACCGCCGACATGATGAAGGACGGGAGCCTTCTCAAGGAAGGGAAGATCACCCACTCCTATCCCCACTGCTGGCGCTGCAAGAACCCGGTCATCTTCCGGGCCACCTCCCAGTGGTTCATCTCCATGGACAAGAGCGATCTCCGCCAAAGAGCGCTCGACGAGATCAAGCGGGTGCGCTGGATCCCGCCCTGGGGGGAAGAGAGGATCTCCAACATGATGAGCGCCCGGCCCGACTGGTGTATCTCCCGCCAGCGCAAATGGGGAGTCCCCATCCCGGCGTTCGAGTGCCGGTCCTGCGGGCACATCCTGGCCTCGGAAGAGATCACCCTCCGCGTGGCCGACGTCTTCCGGCGGGAAGGCTCCAACGCCTGGTATTTGAAGGGGGCCGAGGAGCTCCTGCCGCCGCGGGCCGGCTGTCCCCAGTGCGGCGGCCGCGAGTTCGAGAAGGAAAACAACATCCTCGATGTCTGGTTTGAGTCCGGGGCGAGCCACGCCGTCCTCGGCAAGAGACCGGACCTGCCCTGGCCTTCGGACATCTACATCGAAGGCCACGACCAGTATAGGGGATGGTTCAACAGCTCCCTGCTCATCGGTGTCGGCGCCAGGAATGGTTCGCCCTACAAGACCTGCATCACCCACGGGTTCGTCCTGGACGAGCAGGGGAGGGCGATGTCGAAATCGCTGGGCAATTTCATCGAGCCCGGGGAGATCATCGCCAAGGACGGAGCCGAGGTCCTGCGTCTCTGGGTCGCTATGCTCAACTACAAAGAGGACGCCCGGTTCGGGCCGGAGATCCTGCTGCGGCTCGAGGACGCCTACCGAAAGATCCGGAACACCTGGCGGTTCATGCTGGGGAACGTTTCCGACTTTGTCCCCGATCGGGACCGGGTCGGCAAAGATACGCTCCTCCTTCTCGATCGCTGGGCGCTGGAGAAGACCGCCGAGGTCGGGAAACGCATCCTCAAAGCCTATGACGACCACGAATATCATGTCGTCTTTCACTCCATCTACAGTTTCTTCACGGTCGACCTCAGCGCCTTCTACCTGGATGTCCTCAAGGACAGGCTGTATTGTTCGGCCAGGAGGTCGTTGCTCCGCAGGTCGGCTCAGACGGCGCTTTTCGACATCCTCAGGGCGACCCTGCTCCTGATGGCGCCGGTCCTTCCTTTTACCGCGGAGGAGGCCTGGGAGAGCCTTCCTCCTTTTGCCGGGAAGGAAGACTCCATCCACCTCGAATCCTTCCCCGGCTTCGAGGGGCGCTGGCTGGATGAGGACATCGGCCGGGGAATGGACCGGTTGATCACTCTCCGCGAAGCCGTCCTCAAGGAGCTCGAGAAAGCGCGGGAGGACAAGCTGATCGGCAACTCCCTGGAAGCCCGGGTCCACCTGACCGTGCCCGTTGCCGAGCAGGCGCTCGTCCGGAAATACGAGCAGGACCTCTGTGCGCTCTTCATCGTTTCCGCCGTGACCGTCGAACCCGGCGCTTCGGAAGAGCTCGGTGTCCGTGTCTCCCGGGCGGAGGGCGATAAATGCCGGAGGTGTTGGAACTATTCTCCCGCCGTCGGCCGGAGCCGCGATTTCCCAGAGATCTGCCGGCGCTGCGAGGAAGTAGTCCGGGAGATCAAATGAGAAGAAACATCCCCTATCTCGGCCTTGTGCTCGCCCTCGTTATTGTCGACCAGATCAGCAAGTGGCTGGTGGCCAGGCATCATCCGCTCTACAGCAGCCGGACCGTCATTCCGGGCTTTTTCAACCTCACCCACATCCATAACAAGGGGGCCATCTTCGGTTTCTTCTCACAGAACGGCCGCCCGGCGGTCTTCCTGGCCCTGACGGCGGCCTCGTTCGTTGCCCTGGCCCTGGTCATCTATTATTTCTTTAAGACTCCGGCCGCTGAACGCAGCCTGAAGCTGGCGCTTTCGCTGATCATGGCCGGCGCCCTGGGCAACCAGGTCGACCGGGTCGGCCGCGGCTACGTGATCGATTTCCTCGACTTCCATATCAAAAACCGGCACTGGCCGTTCTTCAATATCGCCGATTCCTGCATTTCCCTCGGCGCTGTCTTTCTTCTCATCCTTCTCCTTGTGAGGAAACCTGCATGTTCCCCATCCTCTTCCGACTCGGCCCTCTGACCGTTCACACCTACGGCTTCCTGGTGGCCTTGGGAGTCGCCCTCGGCCTCTGGTTCGTCTATGTTCAGGCCAAGAAACAGGGTTTGGAGGCTCCCCGGATCGTCGACGCCGGCTTCTACATCATCCTCATCTCCCTCATCGGCGCCAAGCTGATCCTCCTCGTCGGGAATTTTTCCTATTATCTCCGCTATCCGGGTGAACTCCTGAGCCTGGCCCGCTCCGGCGGCGTATTTCAGGGCGGGCTCGCCTTTGGAGTGGTCTTCGCCATTTTCTATTTCCGCCGCCGTCGGCTCCCCACCTGGAAGGTGGCCGACCTGGCCGGCCCCGCTCTGGCCCTGGGACACGGGTTCGGCCGCATCGGCTGCTTCATGGCTGGCTGCTGCTTCGGCCGGGATTGCCAGGCCCCGCTGGGGGTCGTCTTCAAGAGTCAGTACGCGCATGACCTCACCGGCATCCCGATCGGCCGACCGATCTATCCCGTCCAGCTCTTCGAGTCCGGGCTGAACTTTCTCAATTTCCTGGTGCTCTTCCTGATCCTCAGGCGCCGGACCTTCGACGGCCAGGTCTTCTCCTTCTATATCATTAACTATTCCGTCATCCGCTTCTTCACCGAGTTTTTCCGGGGCGACCATCCCGAGCGCGCCTTCCTCATCCGCGGAAGCTCGCCCTTCCTCAGCCTGACTCTTCCCCAGCTTTTTTGCATCATCGGGCTCGGCGCCGGACTCTTTCTTCACTTCTGGCTGAAGAGAAAAAAAAGTGACTGAGAAGACGTTCCATATCACTCTCTCACACGGATCGGGCCGCCGGCTGGACGTTTTTCTCTCGGCTCACCTTTCGGAGCTGAGCCGGGCCCAGATCAAGAAGCTCATCACCGACCAGAAGGTCCGCCTGAACAACACCTGGACAAAACCCTCCCATGTATTGAAGGCCGGAGACGTCATCATAGTTGAGGCTCGGGAAGTGGGTCGGAAGAGTTCTCTTCTACCGGAGAATATCCCCCTGGACATCATCCATTCCGACGAACACATCATCGTTCTCAACAAGCCCGCCGGGCTGGTCGTCCATCCCGGGGCGGGAGTCGTCGACGGAACTCTCGTCAATGCCCTCATCCATCGTTTCCCCGGCATCGAAAGGATCGGCCATCCCGAGAGACCGGGGATCGTCCACCGGCTGGACAAGGAGACGTCGGGGATCATGGTGGTGGCCCGGAGCGCGAAGGCCTACACGGAGCTCAAGCGCCAGTTCAAGGAGCGCGAAGTCGAGAAAGTCTATCTGGGATTGGTGTGGGGACATATTCAGACCGAGGAGGGGAGGATCGACTGGGCGCTGGGCCGGCATCCCCGGCACAGGAAGAAGATCTCGATCCGGACCAAGAAGCCAAGAGCGGCCCTGACCCTCTATTCCGTAAAAAAGGTGCTGGACGATCTCAGCCTGCTGGAGATCAAGCCCGTCACCGGGCGAACGCACCAGATCCGGGTCCACTTTGCCGCGGCCGGACATCCCATCGTGGGAGACACGCGCTACGGCGGCCGGGAAAAGACGGGGAAATATAAGCGGCTGTACCTCCACGCCTGGCACATCGTCTTCGCCCACCCGGTCTCGAAGACGCTGCTGGAGTTCTACGCCCCGCTCCCCCAGGAATTCCAGGACATCATCCATAGTTAACAGCTTAATCTTTTTTTTCCCAAGGCGAGGGATGCATGGTGAGAAAGTCCATATGAGCGACCACTTGTACCTTTTTATTTCGGTAAGGCGAGGGGTTGGGTGAGGAAGTCCGTCGACGACTGAGCGGGCAGGGTTTCTCGACC
>JBAQGA010000190.1:0-4302 GCA_049287565.1 Candidatus Aminicenantales bacterium | reverse complement strand
CGGCCAACCCATATACGCTCCCGCGGACGGCATGGTCGTCCGGGTGAAGGATGGGATCCCGGATAATTCAGAGTTCGGAGACGCAGATTGGAAAGCCCGAGATCCAAGAGGCAACTATGTGGTCATTCGGCATGATAGCGGCGAATACAGCCATCTGGCTCATTTTAAAAACTATACTCTCGAAGTCAGACCAGCTAGCCGGGTAAAACGAGGCCAACGAATCGGACTTTGCGGGAACTCGGGTCATTCGACCGAGCCCCATCTTCATCTTCAGATTCAAAACCGGGCCGGCTTCTTCCTTAGCATCGGCCTGCCCGTGAAGTTTAGTCATTATATGTTCAAGAAAGACGGCCTCTATCAAAAAATGAAACGCGGATATCTCTCCAAGGGGGAAAGGGTGATGTGCGCTGACACGTCGGGAGCAGAACAAACAGAAAATAAAGGCAATACAGTGCCTTCGCTACCGCCCGATGAGTCTTAAAAAACCGTCAGTCGGCCGAGACCAAAGAAGAGAAGTTTGGGAATGGCCGCAAAAATGTCCCTATCCTTCATTTTTGGTGGTTGAAGGAAAATGAGAAAGCAAAAAAAGGATCTTTGGGAGGTTGCCGATGTTTAAAAACTATTTTCTGGTTGCTTGGCGGGGCCTTCGCCGAAACAAGCTCCTAACGCTCACCAACATTGCCGGCCTGGCCCTGGGCTTGGTCTGCTCGCTTCTCACTCTTCTTTACATCCGGCACCAGGTGAGCTTCGACCGCTTTCATGAAAAAGGAGACCGTATTTTCCGGCTCAGAGAAAGTGACCCGAGAAATACTTACTATCCAATCCATTCCATGACACCCGCTCCCCTCGGGCCAGCCCTGCAGGCTGAATGCCCGGATATCGAAACCTACGTCCGTGTCGATGACGCTCAGTTCTTTGTCTCCTACGGGGAAATGCGATTCAGGGAATATCCTGTACTCCTTGCCGATGCAAGTTTTTTCGAAGTCTTCTCTTTTCCTCTGGTCCGAGGGAACCCGAGCGACGTCCTCAAGAATCCCGGGTCCGTCGTCATCAGCGAAGATATCGCCAAGAAGTACTTCGGCGATGAGGATCCCCTCGGCAAATTTCTGACCCTTGGTTTGGATCCAAGGCTTGATTTCAAAGTGACGGGCGTGGCAAAGAACGCTCCAGTGAATTCCGACCTCACCTTCCGGATAGTCGTCCCCTTTTTTCAAATCAACGAGCTATATGATTGGAAATATCTCGAGAACTGGAACGCCCATAACTGGTCCACCTATCTGCTCCTCCGGAAAAAGGCCTCGGTCTTAGATATGAGTCAAAATATCCGGGATTTCTTCCCACAAAGGAATCCGGACAGTACGACATCTCTTCTCCTTCAACCTCTGTCGTCGATCCATTTCCAAAACCCGGCCCAGGTCCGATACATGATATTCTTTTCGGCCGTGGCCGTCATCATCCTATTCAGCTGCTGCATCAATTTCACAAACCTGACCATCGCGCAAGCCCCGGCTCGGGCCAAAGAAATCGGGATGCGCAAAGTTGTCGGGGCGATGCGCCTGGACATCCTGCGCCGATTCCTCGGCGAGTCGGTGTTCACTGCCTTGCTGGCCTTGCCTCTCAGTTTTCTTCTGGTCCAGCTTCTGCTTCCGTTTCTTAACCGTTTGACCAACTCAAGGATCCAAATCAATTACCTCAACAACTGGGCGACGCTTATCGGCTTTTTGGGAGTGGCCATCCTGGTCGGTCTCCTGGCGGGAAGCTATCCGGCGTTTTACCTTGCCTCCTTCCCGCCGGTGGAATCCCTAAAGGGGACGGTCGTTCGGGGAGCTCACCGCTCCGCTCTCCGCAATTTGCTCATGATCTTTCAATATGCCGCTTCCATCTTCCTGATTATCGGAACTTTAGTCGTGTACCGGCAGCTCGAGTTCATGAAAAACCGGGATATGGGTTACAGTTAAAAGGACATCGTTTCCGTTCCTCTATACGGGCAAAACCTCAGGAAAAAAGTCGAGGCTATCAAAAACGAGCTGCGGCAGAACCCCAATATCCTCGATGTCACGACCGCCTCTGTCTCTCTGCCCACATCCGGAACGGGCAATATGAGCGCTGATTGGGAGGGCCGGCTCGAACATGAAAAACTCTATTTCTCCGAGATGTCGGTAGATGAAGATTTTATCAAGACCTATGGGCTTCTTCTCGTTCAGGGAAGAGACTTTTCTAAGGGAATGCCTTCAGACCTCCGGCAAGGCTATATCCTTAACGAAACGGCCGTTAAGGCGCTCGGCTGGAAAGAGCCGCTCAATAAATGGTTTGAGCTCAGAAACCGAGGCGTCGTCATCGGGGTCGTCAAGGATTTTAACTTTATGCGCTTCCAACATTCCTTCCGTCTTTTTGTGCTCTATTCCGATCCCGACTATTTCGGCACTTTATCGGTCCGGGTGGTAAATAAAAACATCTCAGCGACTCTGGATTTCGTCAAAAGAACCCTCGCCGCCTTCGACCCCCAAGCACCGTTTGATTACACTTTTCTTGAGGACAGGCATCGACGCATGCAGCAGGCCGAGACGAAGATGGGCCAGATGTTCAGCGGTTTCACGTTGATCGCTATTGTCATCGCAACCCTGGGTCTCCAGGGAATCTCGTCACTGGCCGTCGCCCAGAGGACCAAAGAAATCGGCATCCGTAAGGTCCTCGGCGCTCCGGCGGCGAAGATTCTCACCCTTCTCTCGTGGGAATTCGTCCTCCTTATTATGGTCGCCAACGGAATCGCCTGGCCGCTCGCTTACTGGGTCATGCGGCGATGGTTGCAGAGCTTCCCTTTCCGGACGGGGCCCAGTCCATATGTGTTTTTCCTTGCCGGAATTTTGAAGCTGGCCATTGCTATGGCTACGATCAGTCTCAAAGCCATCAAGGCCGCCCGGGCCAATCCTGTGGCAAGCCTGAATTATGAATGAGGAAGATCGTTCAAAAAGGTAGCCGTGAGTCCGTCCAATTACAAGAAAGCGATCATACTGAACGTCATCGGCTTCTCTTTGCTATGCCTGATCTGGGGCACGACCTTCCTGGCGATAAAAATCGGCCTCGAAGACCTGCCCCCTTTCCTCGCCGTCGGCCTGAGATTTCTAATGGCAGGGCTCGTGTTGTCCTTCTATCTATTGCTCGCTCAGGACAGAGTCGCCCTTCCCAAGGGCAGGGAGAACCTGAAGTTCATTATATCCCTGACGCTGTTGAACTACCTCGTCCCCTATGCCCTTGTCTACTGGGGAGAGCAGTTTATCTCCTCAGGCTTGACCTCGGTCATTTTCGCCACGTTGCCGCTCAATATCATTTTCATCTCGACTGTCCTATTTCGCGACAAGCCGTCCCTCTGGGATGTCGGAGGAGTCGTCCTGGGTCTCGCAGGCATCGTCGTGATCTTTTCCGAGGCCGTTTTCCATCACTCCGGCTTCCATATCCAAGGGATGATCGCTGTCTATCTCTGCTCGCTTTCGCAGGCCGCGATCGCCATTATCCTTAAGCGATCGAGAATTCCTTATCAGCCGCTGGAAGTCAACCTCGTTCCTTTTCTGGCCAGCGGCGTCCTTATTACCGGTTTGAGCTTGGTGTCCGAGCAAGGCCGGGATGTGCAGATCACATGGTCTGCAGTTCTGTCTGTAATCTATCTTTCCGTATTTGGGACGGTACTGGCCTTCGGTATCTATTTGTGGCTGATCCCACGCATAAAGCTCAGCCTCTTGTCTACCTATACGTACATTTTGCCGCTCATCGCCCTCCTCGTCGGATATCTTGTCCTCAACGAGACGCTCTCGCCGCTTCAGCTCGGTGGCACTTGCTTGGTATTGGGAGGAATAACGCTCACCTCGAGAAGAAAAGTATGAGTCTTCATAAAAGAGGGACAACCCGCCGGGAGGAAATATAGATGATTCAGAATTGGAGCCTGAGCTCTGATTCAATCGTCTAGGCCGAACCTGCAAGTTGAACCTAGACGATCGTTCGCAGATGAACACATGGTGTCCTATTAGCGAACGCTTGTCGGCCATTATCTTCCTTTCTCGTGCTTGTTTCAGGGGAAAAGCGGGCTGGAAGGCTGTGTGCATTCTTTATTTTTGGATCAGCAATAAATAGGGAGTACAGATATCTTCAAAAATTGCCTAAAAACCGCTTTGAGAATCCAGAGAAAATCCAAGGTCTATTCCTTCATCAACATCGCCGGTCTGTCCATCGGCATGGCCTGCTTCATTCTGATCACGCTCTATGTCCGGGATGAACTTGGGTATGATGAATTTCACAAAAATTCCGACT